>JAYTZB010001133.1:0-7483 GCA_043742085.1 Polyangiaceae bacterium | reverse complement strand
CGCTCGATGATGATTCCGATGGTGATGATGCTCCAGAGGAGAATCACCGACATCATCACGAGGCCGCCTTCTTTGTAGTGCTTCCAGAGAGTAGCCATGTTCGCTGTTTCCTCGCTGTAAGCGGAGGGTGTTGGGCTTTCCTAGCCCGCCCACCGCCGTCATCGTTTGGGTCGTATCCGCGCGGCGCGGACGATATCGTCTCGTGCTCGAAAGACGCAAGCCTTCAGAGCAACCCGCTGACGAAGACCGCCAGTCCGCCGAAGTCTGACGGTACAGACCCCTGGGCGTCAATAGAGTTTGGGTCTCAACTGCACTTCATGGAGCATGAAAGGTGCAGAGTATCGCGCGGTTACATAAACGTGCAGTGGGGCTGGAATGCCTACAATCCAGATTCGGCGCTTTTTCTGGAAGCGCCGGGCGACGAGTCCATTCGTCGATTCGCGTCGTTGACTTCGCGAGAAGAGCCCAGCTATCGTGCTCGCAGCGATTCACCTGCGCTCGCAAAAAGCCGGAATTTCGGCACCATGCGGGAAGCAGAAGAGTGTTGTTCGGCGACGGATTTTGAAAGGAGCATCGGGGATGTTCGTGGCTCTCTTGAGCAGCTCGATCTTTGCGGGCAGTGCACCTGCCGCGGCGGCTGCGGGCGAAAGCGGAAGCACTGGCTTCATGGCCGCTTTCAAAGAAAACCCGACGTTTCTCTCGATCAACCTGGTCGTGAGCGCGATCGTGATCGCGCTGATCGTCGAGCGCGCCTCCTTCCAGCTCAGCAAGTATCGCGTGAACTCGAAGGAGTTCTTCGCGCAGATCAAGAAGCTCGTGACCGCGGGAAACATCGACCGCGCGATCAAGCTCTGTGATGCGGGCGACTACCCCACGCTGCAGCTCGTGAAGGCGGGGCTCACGCACGCCAACAAGGGTCCGGACGAGATCGACGCGGCGATGAGCGAGAAGATCGGCGAGCTGAAGCCCGCCGTCGAGAAGCGCATCGGCTCGCTGTGGTCGCTCGCGAACATCGCGACCCTCGTCGGCCTCCTCGGCACCGTGCTCGGCCTCATCCACACGTTCGGCGCCGTCGCCGCTCCCGGCCTCTCGGCCGCGGACAAGCAGCGCGTCCTCGCGAACGGTATCGCCGAGGCCATGTACAACACGGCCATGGGTCTCGGCATCGCCGTCATCTGCATGATCGCGCACCTCGTCCTGCACCAGCGCGCGAAGAACATCGCGCACGACCTGGACGCGACGCAGGAACGCGTCTTCAACCTGTTGACGATCCAGACGCGCCCGGGCGGTTACTGAGGTAGCTCGCAGTGGCCGCCGAGGAAAAGCTCAGCGCAGCGCAACGGAGCAAGATTCGTCGGCTCTCGCAGCCGAGGGAGCTTGCTCCGGACGAAGAGGGTGGCGAGCTCAACATCGTCCCCTTTCTCGACATCGTCACGAACGTCCTCATGTTCGTGCTCGCGACCGTGAGCGTCACCTTCACGGCGACGATCGATACGTTCCCGCCGCGCGCAGGCAGCGGCGCACGCGCGCCCACGACGCCGACGCTCGGCCTCACCGTGCTCGTCGTTCCCGACGGCTTCAGCCTCAAGGCCCGCGGCGGCAACGTCGCGCCCGGCTGCAACGACACGGGCCCCGGCATCGCCATCCCGAACAAGAACAACGACTACGATTACGACAGCCTCAAGGCCTGCGCGATCAAGTTGAAGGGCGCCGCCGCCGAGTTCAAGGACGAGATGGGCGTCACCATCAGCGGTAACCCGTCGATCCCCTACCAGGTGATCATCGGGACGATGGACGCCGTGCGCAAGAACGACCAGGGCGAGGATCTCTTCCCCGAAGTCTCCTTCGGTATCGCGAGGTAGGGCCACCCAACCATGGCGAACATGCCTCCGAACCAGCCGCCTGCAGGAGCGCCGCCCCCCGGCGGTGGTCCGCCGAAGCCGCTCGTGAAGCAGAAGCCGGCGAGCATGGCGATGTACAAGCGCATGCTCCGCAAGGAGATCAAGCGCAAGGCCGGCGAGCCCGAGATCAACTTCCTCAACATCACGGCCATGCTCGACATGATGACGATCATCCTCGTCTTCTTGTTGAAGAGCCTGAGCTCGTCGTCGGCGTCGCTCCCGCAGAGCGCCGACCTCACGATGCCGAAGAGCGTCCTGACGACGGAGGCCTCGCAGGAGGGCGTCGCCATCCTGATCTCGCGCAGCCAGATCGTCGTCGACGACAACACCGTCTGCACGGTGCCCACCGATGCGACCCACGGCGTCGAAGCGAAGTTCAAGCGCAGCGGCCCGACCGATCTCTACATCGTGCCGCTCGCCAACGCGCTCCAGGGCTGGCGCGAGCGTGACCGTCAGCTCCGTCTCGCGACGGGCAAGGACCCCAGCGCCAGCGAAGCGATCGTCATCGCCGACTCCGGCACGCCGTATCGCTTGCTCGTCGAGGTGCTCTTCACGCTCGGCCAGTCCGAGTTCGCGAAGTTCCACCTCATGGTCCTCCAGTCGTCGAAGAAGTAACTCGAGCGCTACGCGCCCGAGCACCTTCTTTCTCGTCTCGGCCGTGCGGAGCACGGCTTCGCCGAAGGCGATTCGGGGAGGCTCATCGACGTAGTCGATGAGGCGACCGAAGGTCCCACCTGAGTAGAAGTAAAAAAGCCCGCCCGATTCCCTCGGAATCGAGCGCGCTATTTTACGGGGCGATGCAGGTGATTCCCAAGTAGCAGCACTGGGTGGCGGCGCACGGGCACGGCACCGGGCTCGACTGCTGGGTCACTTCATACTGGTAGAGAACCAGCTTGAGCGTGTTGCTCGTGTCGCACGCGGGGCCCACCGTGCCGGAGCTGCCGCCAGAGGAGGACGACGACGAGCTGCTCGACGAGCTGCTGGAGCTGCTGCTCGAGGAGCTCGACGTGCCGGTGTCTGGCGTCGTTGCGGCATCGGTGGCGGCATCGCTGGCGGGCGCGCCGCTGTCTTCGGTGACCGTCGTCTTCGCGGGGAGCGTCGTCGTGTTGCTTCCTGCTTCGGCCGGCGCGGGCTCCGCGCTCTTGGTCTCTTCGACGGCATTGCCGACGGTGTCGACCGGCGACGTCGCGCACGCCGAGGCGAGGGCAAGGACCGACAGTGCAGCGACCGCGATGAGGCTAGAACGACGCATGGCGGGTACACTAGCAGCGGAGCTTTGTACGTTGCCTGCGCGACACACGAACGAGACGCTCAGGTGACTCCTACGTGTACCCCACTCTCCTAGAAGGCTTTCTTCCTGGTCTTTCCGCGTCTTACACGCCCTGCTGGACCACCGCCCGCGCCGCGTCACTCCGCTCGGATACATCGTAAAATGCGGAATCGTGTCGACTTTTCCGGCGCCGAATCGCGGTCGATAGCCCTCGGTGCGCAGGGGCTCGACGCGCCGCGTCGGGGCCCAGCCACGCGTGCTTCGCTGCTTCGGACCGTCGATCGCCTGGGCGTCCTGCAGATCGACGCCGTCAACGTGCTCGCGCGGGCGCATTACGTTCCGCTCTTCAGCCGCCACGGCCCGTATGCCTCGAAGCATCTCGATGACGCCGCCTACGGCAGCGCGCGTTCGCTCTTCGAGTACTGGGGCCACCAGGCTTCGCTGCTGCCGGTGTCGATGCAGCCGCTCTTTCGATGGCGCATGCAGCGAGCCGCGTCGCTCCAGCAGATCTACCTGGGCCTCGCGAGGTTCGTGCGCGCGCGTCGGGCCTACGTCGACGGAGTGCTCGCCGAGATCACGGCGCGAGGGCCGCTGCGGGCAAGCGAGCTCGAGGCGTCCACGCCTCGAAAAGGCGGATGGTGGGGATGGAGCGATGGCAAGCGCGCGCTCGAGTTCCTCTTCTGGGCGGGCCTCGTCACGACGAGCACCCGCAAGAGCTTCGAGCGCGTCTATGACCTCACGGAGCGCGTGCTCCCCGCCGAGGTGACGAACGCGCCCACGCCGTCGCTCGAGGACGCGCATCGCGAGCTCGTGAAGATCTCCGCGCGCGCTCTCGGCATCGCGACCGACGACGATCTCGCGGACTACTTCCGCCTGCGCCTCGGCGACGTGCGGCCGCGGATCCACGAGCTCGTCGAAGCGGGCGTGCTCCTCCCGGTCAGGATCGACGGTATCGCCAAGCCGGCGTATCTCGCCGCGGGCGCGAAGGTTCCGCGCGCTGCAACCGGCCGCGCGATCCTCTCGCCGTTCGATCCGCTGGTGTGGCATCGCGCGCGGACGCACCGGCTCTTCGACTTCCACTACCGCATCGAGATCTACACCCCCGAGCACCTGCGCAAGCACGGCTACTACGTGTTGCCGTTCCTCGACGGCGATACGCTGTCGGCGCGCGTCGACCTCAAGGCCGCGCGCGAGGCCAGCACGCTGCTCGTGCAGGCGGTGCATCTCGAGCCTGGCGCGGAGATGAAGCAGACCGCGGGCTCGCTCGCGGCGGAGCTACGCGACGTCGCCGAGTGGCTGGGCCTCGAGCGGATCACCGTGACGCGAAAGGGGTCGCTCGCCAAGGCGCTGAAGAACGCGCTGAGTCGCTGAACGCCCGAGCGACGCAGCGCTCAGATGCTCGAGAGCAGTCCCGTGGTGCGCGCCGGCGACACGTAGTAGCGGCGCATGGATACGTTCATGAGCAGACCGATGCCCATCATGATCGTCAACACGCTCGAGCCGCCTGCCGAGAAGAGGGGCAGCGTCACGCCAACCACGGGAAGGATGCCCGTGACCATGCCCAGGTTGAAGAAGGCGTGCCAGAAGATGAGCGAGCCGACCCCGATGGCGAGCACGGCGCCGAAGCGGTCCTTCGCCGTCGCTGCGATGCGCACCGCCCAGAGCACGAGGAACGCGTAGAGCCCAACGAGCACCGCGCAGCCGAGGAAGCCCCAGTCCTCGGCGAAGACCGCGAAGGGGAAGTCGGAGTGCTGATCGGGCAGGAAGAGGAACTGGTTCTGCGTCCCACGCATGAAGCCCTCGCCCGTCCAGCCGCCGGCGCCGATGGCGACGCGTGCGTGGTGCGCGTGCCAGCCCGAGCCGAGGATGTTCGCCTCCGGGTTGAGGAACACGAGGATGCGCTGCTTCTGGTAGTCCCGGAGCACGTAGGTCCAGATCATCGGCAGCGCGGTGCCGCCCCCGATGACCAGCGTGACGAGGCTCTGCCAGCGGATCTTCGTGAGCAGGCAGATGGTCGCGAAGATGAGGCTGAGGATGAGCGCGGTGCCGAGGTCGGGCTGCTTGAGGATGAGCAGCATCGGAACCGCCGTCAGGACCGCCGGGATGAGGAGATCCTTCAGCGAGCGCTCCTCGGTCTTCGGGTCGTCGTGCAGGTACTTCGCGAGCGCGATGATCATGAACAGCTTCATGAACTCGCTGGGCTGGAAGCCGAAGCTGCCGATGGAGATCCAGCGGGAGCTACCGCGGATGTCCTTGCCGAGGATGAACACGAGGAGCAGGAGCACGATGCCCACGCCGTAGAGGACGTAACCGAGGCGCTCGTAGTGCCGGTAGTCGATGACGGTGACCACGGCGCCGAGGATGCCGCCCAGCACGAGCCAGTACACCTGCTGGATGTAGATCTCGGAGAGCGCGGCGCGCGAGACGCTCGTCGCCGAGTACAGGTTGACGACGCCGATGACGGCGAGCGCTGAAGCCGTGAGGAACAGCGCCCAGTCGAAGTTGTCGCGCGGCATACCGAAGAAGCGCGCCTGGTCGCGACGTCTCACGGTGCCCCTCCAGGGCCGGGCACCGGAGAGGGCGGCGGCGGATCTTCAGGCCGTCCCTGCGGCGGCATCGCGAGCGGATCGTCGACCGCCGGGAGGCCGTCGGGACCGAGCGCAGGCGGCGTGCTGCCGGGGGACACGACGCCGGCGGCGGCGGCCTTCGCGGCCGGTGCGTCGTGCGGATCCTTGGCGTCCTTGTCCTTGGCGTCGTTCGCGTCCCTGCCGGCGGCGCTTCTCACGATCGGCTTGTGCCGGATCGCCGCGAGCCGGTGATACTCCTTCACGATCTGCATCGCGATCGGCGCCGCGACCGTGGGACCGGAGCCGCCGTGCTCGACGAGGACCACGACCGCGATCTCGGGCGCCTTCGCCGGCGAGTACGCGGCGAACCAGGCGTGATCACGGGCGAGGTACCAGGCCTTCTTGGGATCGTCGCCGCCGGTGTTCACGTAGCCGGTCTGAGCGGTGCCGGTCTTGCCGGCCACCTCGCTGCCCGGCTCGCGCACGGGAAAGGCGGTGCCCTTCACGTCGTTGACGACCGCGAAGAGCGCGTCGTTGACGCGCGCGAGGTTCTCCGGCGCGACCTTCGCCTTCTGGCGAACGCGCGGCGGGAAATCCTGCACGACGGAGCCGTCCGTCGTCTCGACGGCGCGCACCAGCTGCGGTGAGTACACCGTGCCGCCGTTGGCGATCGCGGCGTAGGCGAGCGCGAGCTGGAGCGGAGTCACGGTCGTCGCGCCCTGACCGATGGAGGTGTTGAGCGTGAAGCCGATGCGGAACTGGCCCTTGTAACGGAGCGCGTACCAGGAGCGGGTCGGGATGCGTCCCGGCGACTCGGGATTCACGCCGATGCCTGTTTTTGCGCCCAATCCGAACTCGGTGGCGATGCGCGCGATGCGATCCATGCCCACCTGCTCGGCGAGCTTGAAGAAGTAGACGTTGCACGACTCGGCGATGGCGTCGCGCATGTCGACCTTCCCGTGCACGTGGGTGCAGTGGAAGATGCGGCGGCCGAACGAGAGGTAACCGTCGCAGCGCTCGTGCTCCGAGGGGTCGACGATCTTGTCCTCGAGCGCGGCGAGCGCGCTGAAGGGCTTGAACGTCGAGCCAGGCTGGAACGCGCCGCTCGTGGTCTTGTCGAGCATCGGGCGCAGCGAGTCGGTGTAGAGCTTGTTGAAGCTCTCGCGGATGCGATCGCGTCCAGCGCCGCCCGAGAGATCGTTGGGATCGAAATCCGGCTTGCTGTACATCGCGAGCAGGCGACCGGTGCGCACGTCGACGACCACCGCCGAGCCGGCCGCATGCGGGCGCATCGCGCGCTCGATGGCCTGCACGAGATCGATGTCGACGGTGAGCCGGAGGTCGCGACCCGAGAGCGGCTCCTGGCGCGACACCGCATCGAGCAGCCGCTCCGCATCGGGACCGGTACGGTATCGACCGCGTGCATCCACCACGCGCTTCTCCCAGCCGCGCTGCCCGCGGAGGTAGCTCTCCCACGAGCGCTCGACACCGGTGGCGCCGATGACGTCTCCGGGATCGTAGCCGAGTGGGTTCGTCTTCTGGCGTTCCTCGGCGTTCATGCCCTCCCAGCCTTGCGGGCGGAAGCGGGCGAGCGTCTCGGCGTCGATCTCCGCGGTGTAGCCGATGAGGTGAGAGGCGAGATGCTTGTACGGGTAGTAGCGGATCGGCTGGCTGATCACCTCGCAGCCCGGGATCTCGCTGGCGTGCTGCTTCAGCTCGGCGACGATGTCGCGCGTGACGTCCTC
>JAYTZB010001132.1:0-3468 GCA_043742085.1 Polyangiaceae bacterium | reverse complement strand
CAGATGCCGGAGGTCGACGGAATGCGGCTCACCGCGCACCTTCGCTCCCTCGATGCATCCGATCAAACGCCGATCATCGTGATGACCGCGGCCGGTGGGCCCGGCGAATGGAAGCGGCTCTCGCAGATCGGCGCCGATGCGTTCCTGGTGAAGCCCGTCGCCTTCGAGGACGTGGCCATGCAGATCACGCGCACCATGAAGTCACGCCATCGCAAGACCTGACAAGCGCGGTGGTGCGGGATGGAGAGACGGCGCGACGTCCTGTAGTCTTCGTCGACCGTGACGAGCTCCGCCGTTCCCCCCGATGATGCCGATCCGCGCGCGCTCGAGCGCGTGGGTCAGCTCCTCGACGAGAAGTGGACGCTCGAGCGGATCCTCGGGTCGGGAGGTATGGGGGCCGTCTACGCAGCGCGGCATCGGAATGGCGCGCGCGCCGCAGTGAAGGTCCTTCACCCCGAGCTCGCGCGACGCGCTGACGTGCGCGAGCGATTCCTCCGCGAGGGCTACGCCGCCAATCGCGTCGAGCACCGGGGCGCCGTGCAGGTGCTCGACGACGATACCGTCAAGGAAGGTCCCGACGAGGGCACCGCGTATCTTGTGATGGAGATCCTCGAAGGGGAGTCCCTCGAGGAGCGCATCGTTCGCGGACCGAAGCTCACCGAGCTCGAGGTGCTCGCCATCCTCGACGACGTCCTCGCGGTCCTGGAGGCGGCACACGAGCACGGCGTCGTGCACCGTGACTTGAAACCGGCGAATCTATTTCTCAACAAGGACCCGGCCGGGCCCGGCGTGAAGGTTCTCGACTTCGGGCTCGCCAGGCTCGAGGAGCTGCGCTCCGTCACGGGCGTCGGTCTCGCGCTCGGCACGCCCTCGTTCATGGCGCCGGAACAGGCAAACGGCAGGACGACCGAGATCGACGCGCGCACAGACATCTTCGCGGTCGGCGCGACCGCGTTCTCGATCCTCGCCGGTCGTGGCGTCCACCAGGCCGACGGCGTGCTCGAGCTCGTGGCGCGGATGGGCACGCTGCCTGCGCCCAAGCTGCGCGAGGTGGCGCCGCAGGTGTCCTTGCCGGTTGCGCTGCTCGTCGATCGCGCGCTCGAGTTCAAGCGCGAGGATCGCTATCCGTCCGCCGCCGCGATGCGCGCCGACGTGCGGGCGGCGCTCGTGGCGCTCTCTCAGACGGTCGCGGAGCCGGCCTCCGCGCGAAGCGCCGTCGAGCCGGCGGCCGGCCGGTCTGCGGAGTCCGAGGCGCCCCCTTCGCGTCCTACGGCACGGCGTTCACGTCGCTCGATCGCGCCGTACATCCTGCTGCTCCTCGTCGGCGCCGGCGTCGTCCTGGTCTTCGTCCCGCAGGCTCGTGAGCGCGCGCGCATGCCGAGCGCCGTGAGCGATCTCTTCGCCTCTTCGGCGGCGTCGGTCTCGTCGGCCGCGGCGCCACTCGCGTCCGCCTCGTCGTCACCGTCGTCGTCGACGCCGGCGTCCGGCGCGCCCGGCGCAGCGTCCGCGGTCGCCGCCGATGTCCCCGACTTCGCCGACGCCTCGCTCGACGCCGCCGTCGACGCTGCGCTGGAAGACGCCGGCGATGACGATGATGACGACGAGGATCCCGACGCGTCCGACATCGCCGCCCTCATCGCGGGTCACGACGGCACGGCCCGCGACGGCGGCGTGACCGCCACGCATCCGGGCGCCGCGAAGCGCCCGCGGGTGCAGCCGACGAAGCACGGACGCCCGCCCCGCAAGAAGCGCCGTCGTCGCTGACCAGCACCGGAAGTCGCGTCGCGGCGGCTCAGGGCGCGACGTCGTTCGACGTCGAAGGCAGCGTCAGCGTCACCGCTGCGCCCGCGGTGCCGCGCCGACCCGGAGGCAGCCGACTCTGCGTGACCGCGAGAGCGCCGCCGTGCGCGCGCAAGATCTCGATCGCCATCGACAGCGAGAGGCCGAGCCCGCGGGCTGACGAGCGCTTGACGAAGCGCTGTCCGAGCGTGGCGGTCGACTCCTCCGCGAAGCCGGGTCCGTCGTCATCGACCCGCAACGCGATGCTGCCGTCGATGGTCTGGAGACCTACCTCGACGCGCGAGCTCGCGAGCTTGAGCGCGTTGCCGATGACCTCGCGGATGACGACGAGCAAGAGTCGCGCGTCGCCCGCGATGAGGAGCGGCGCTCCCGGCAGATCGCTGGCTGCGACGACGTCCTTGCGTCCGTCGATGGCGAGCGCCTCGTCGACCGCTTGCTTGGTGAGCGCGCGTAGGTCGACGGTGGCGAGCTCGGGCTCGAACGTGCCCGTCTCGAGCTCCGCGACCAGGGCAAGGTGCTCGGAGAGGCGCATCAAGCGCCGGAGGCTGCGCCGCGCCATCGCCACAAGCTCGGGACGTGGCTTGTCGGACGCGGCGAGCTCGTCGAGCACCGTCAGCGTCACTCCGGTGGGCGAAGCGATGTCGTGCGCGACGCGGCGCATGAACTGCGTGCGCAGGTGCTCGGCGGTCTCGGCTTCGGACCTCTCGGGGCTCGGCTTCATCGGTTCGGGGGAGGGGGCTTCGAGAATCGAGCGGACGGTCATCGCCTGGGGTCCTCGCGCAGTTCCGACGATCGAGCGCGGTGCGCCAGCTGCGCGAAAGCACGTTCCGATCCCGGACGTTGCGGCAGAAGCTCTCGGGAATCGGGGCCTTTGCCGTTCGGAGCGCGAGCGGCCGCGTGGCGGATTGCGCCAGGCGAGGCACGATGCGTCGCGCAGCGAGCGCGAGCAGGGAAATGCGCAGCGTTGCGAGGCGGTAGGTGCGACGTGCGCGCCACATCCTGACGTTGAAGTCGATTCGTTAGCTCGGCCGCGAGGCGATCGACTTCGCCGCGTCTTTTGCGGCGCGCATGCGCGAGCCGCGACGTGGCACGAGATAGGCAACGACACCATCGCTCCCATGGCCCGTTCGCCGCTCGCCCTCGCTCTCGTCCTTGCTGCGCTCGGTCTGGCAACGGGGTGTCATGGGCCGTCGACTGCAGCGCGCCGCCAGGAGGCGCAGGTGACCGCCGACGCCGAGGAGAAGGCACAAGAGGCATCGCTCACCAGCGCCACGCTGGAGACGAAGGACGATTCCCGCGAGGCGCGCGACGAGGCCCAGCGCGCGCGCGGCGAGATGGTCGCTGCGTTCCACCTCGAACAGGTCGACTACCGTGCGCGCCTGCAGCACACGCTCGATATCCTCGATCACGAGGTGGCCCACCCCCGCCGCGGGGGGGCGCAGCGCGAGAGCCGCGTGGCCGACCTGCGTGCACGCCGGGATCTCCTGAAGGGCGATCTGGTGGCGGTCGACCGCAGCACCGAGCAAGACTGGGCGACGCTCCGCACGAAGGTGGAACGCGACCTCGAAGCGGGCAGGCCGGGCGCGCAGCTCGCGCCGCGGAGCGACCACGTCTCCGGTGAAGCCCCGTGAGCCGCGCGCCGCTCGCCCTTCGCAACGAGGCCTCGGC
>JAYTZB010001131.1:0-2231 GCA_043742085.1 Polyangiaceae bacterium | reverse complement strand
GTCGTCAGCTCCCCCGACGCGAGGAACGCGCGGAGCGAGGACTTCTCGGCCTCGTCGACGACGGCGTCGGAGAAGATGTGAGCGAGCTTGCCGAGGAGCGCTTGCTTCGGGTCCATGCGACCCACTGTATCAGCGCGCGGATCGAGGGCTCCATGACGCCTCGACCGCAGCCGCGGGACCGCGCGCATAAAAAAAGCGCCGCCTTCGCCTCGACAGAGGCTCATCCGTGATGTAGGGAAACGTCCCCCCTTGGCGGCGGGGCAGCGGAGGCCGAAGTTCAGTGAAAAAGCTCCTCATCGCAGTGGTCGTGGGTGTCGTTGGCGTATCCCTGGGTGCCTGCACCACGGAGACCGTCGTCAAGGCGGCCCCCGCAGCGGCGGCCCCCGCCGAGGTCCCGCCCACGGACTCCACAGACGCCACGGATGCCGGGCCCGCAGCGACGGAGGACACCGGCACGCCGCCCGTGGCGACGAGCGACTCCAAGCTGCCGGAGGACCGATGCCTCGACGGCCAGGACATGGATAGCCCCGACCTCGACATCAGCAAATGCCCTGCCGTCCCGTCCATTCCGGCCGACACGCAGATGGGCAAAGAGACGATCAGCACCGGCGCCTGGGAGATCGGCACGACCGCCGACGGCGACACCTACAAATACGGCACGCTCTCTGCGCCGACCACGAATCCGCGCAAGCTGACCTTCGACACGGGATCGGTGGCGGTCAACGCCGAGAACGTGGAGTGCTGGGGCAAGAGCTACTACCGCCTCCGCAAGATCCTCCAGACCGCTCCGGCCGAGTACGTCGCGCTCCACAAGGCGGGCTTTCAGTATCGGTTCTTCCAGTTCCAGACTGACCTCCGCAATGGCCCGACCGGGTTCAAGCAGATCACTTCATTCGAAGATCACCTCGTGAAGTGGGTCAGCGTGATCACGGCCAAGGGCGTCTGCCAGCTGCCCACGCTCACCGCCTTCCGGACCTATGCCAAGGGTGAGCTCACGCGACGGGGCATCGCCGCTCCGAAGTGACTCGCGGGGTCGCGTGCTAAGTTGCGCGCATGCGTCGTTCCCTCGTTCTCCTCTCGCTCGTGCCGCTGCTGATCTCGTGTCGCTCGCCGCACCGCACTGACTCCGGGATCGCATCGCCTCCGTCGGCCTCTTCGGCGACGGACGCGACGCGCCCCGTCGACCGAGACCTCGCGGACATGCCGCGCGACGCGCGCGAGGAAGTCCTCGCGAACGCCGCAAGCGCGTTTCTCGGCCACGAGCACGTGCTCGCGAGGCCCATCGACGACAGCGTCTCGAAGGAAGCGTTCCACGGGCTCATCGACGAGCTCGACCTCGGAAAGCTGTTCCTCCTCGACAGCCACGTGCAGAAGCTCGCGCGCTTCGAGACGGACATGGACGACGAGCTCCGCGCCGGCGATCTCGTTCTCGGGCGCAAGGCCGCCGCGCTCCTCGCCAGTCGCCGCGCCGTGGTAGCCGCCGCCGTCGCCCAGATTCTCGCCACGCCGCTCGACTTCACGGCGAACGAGTCGATCGAGACCGACGCCAAGAAGCGTGTATTCTGCAAGACCGAGGAGGAGCTGGTCGCGCGCTGGCGCGGAGTGCTCAAGCTGCAGGTCCTCGAACGGACGCAGGAGCTCGAGGACATCCTCGAGCGACGGGCACATCCGAAGGCGGACCCGCCCTCGTCCAAGGCCGCCGACCCCGACGACGCCAAGCGCGACGCGGCCGCGGAGAAGGCGCTCGGAGAGATCCCCCCGACGTTCGAGGGCCGGCGCGACAAGGTGCAGAAGCAGGTTGCCACGCGCTACGCGACGCAGTTCACGCGCCTCGCCAGCGTGGACAAGCTCGCGCCCGCGGAGACGTTCATCAACGCTCTCAACAGCGCCTTCGATCCGCACACGAACTATCTGCCACCCGCGGAGGAAGCGGAGCTCGGCATCGCGCTCACCGGCCGCCTCGAGGGCATCGGCGCCACGCTGCGCGAGCAGGAGCACTACATCCTGGTGAACGAGCTCGTGCCCGGCGGCGCCGCCTTTCAACAAGGAAAGCTCGAGGCCGGCGACCTGATCCTGTCGGTTGCGCAGGACGGCAAGGAGCCGGTCGACGTGATGGACATGCCGATCGGCAAGGTCGTGAGCATGATCCGCGGGCCGAAGGGCACGGTCGTGGTCCTCAAGGTGAAGAAGCCGGACGAGACCCTCAAGACCATCTCCATCACGCGCGACGT
>JAYTZB010001130.1:0-8081 GCA_043742085.1 Polyangiaceae bacterium | reverse complement strand
GGCGCAGAGCAGCGTCGCTTCGCGCGTGCACCGTACCGGACGCCGGTGCGCATCGAGGTGTCCGGAGTGGGCACACTGGACGGCCGGAGCGAGGACATTTCCGGCGGCGGCCTCCTCGTGGTCTCGCGCGGGAGCCTGAAAGGCGGCACCGAGGTGACGGTGCGATTCGCGCTGCCGCTCGACGGCCGCGTCGTCTCGGAGACGGCGCGCGTGACGTGGTCGCGTGCGACACGCTCCGACGAGACGTCGGGCTTGTGCGCGATCGGCGTCGAGATCCCGGCCCCTTCGGCCGAGACGTTGCGCCAGATCGAGCGCTACGTCTCCCTGATGGGCGACGGCAGCGAGGCCCCCAGGTAGTCAGGGCTGGGTGAACTTGGGCGGCCGGCGCTCCATGAACGCGCTCATCGCCTCCTGGAGATCGGCGGACGCCAGGAACGCGGCGTTCCACACCGCGACGAACTTCTCGCCGTCGGCAATGCGCGCGCTCTCGCCGAAGGAGAGCACCTGCTTGATGCCCTGCACCACGACGGCGGGGTTGCCGGCGATCTCGCGGGCCATCGCGCGGGCCGCTTCGAGGAGCTTCGCCTCGTCGTCGTAGACGTCGTTGACGAGCCCGATGCGAAGCGCGCGATCGGCGTCGATGTTCCTGCCGGTGAACGCCAGCTCGCGCGTGTGACCGTGACCGATGATGCGCGGCAGGCGCTGGAGGCTCCCCATGTCGGCGACGATCGCCACCTTCACCTCGCGCACGCTGAATTTCACGTCGCGCGAGCAGAGGCGCACGTCGCAGGCCGAGGCGAGATCGACACCACCGCCGATGCAAGGGCCCGCGATGGCGGCGATGACCGGCTTCTTGCAGCGTTCGACGGCCGCGAAGCCACGCTGCATGTCGAGGATCAGCTCGAGGAGCTTGGCGCGCTCGGTGGCCAGATTTCCCGGCGCGAGCAGGGGCATCAGCGACCCGCCCATCGCGGCGAGATCGAGCCCATACGTGAACACGCCCTTGTCCCCGCGCACCACGACCGCGCGCACCGTCTCGTCGCGATCGAGAGCCGCGAAGACCTCGGGCAGCTCGCGGAAGAACGCCGGGCCCATCGCGTTGCCCTTGCCGGGGCCGATCATGCAGACGTCGGCGACGCCGTCCGCGCGTTCGACGCGCATCGATTCGTAGGTGCTCACGGCGAGCAGTCTAGACCACGGGAGAGGCCCCGGTCGACTCAGGCGGCGGCGCGATCGGAGAGGAACGCCGCGAGGCGCTCCGCCACGTACGCAGCGGAGTCGGCGACGCGGCCGGCGAAGCGCTCGTCGGCATCGATGATCTCGATGACGGCGACGCACCGACCCCATGCCATCGCGGGTACGGCGACGAGCGTGCGAGGCGCGCCGCCGATCATGCCGAGCCGACGAGGAGCGAGGCGCGGCAGCTCACCGTCGAAGCGCATCGTCACCGCCTTCTCGTTGCAGATGACCGCCGACGCCACGAGGTCGTCCTCGCTGGCGTCGGTCGACCCCAGCACGTCGAACTCGCCTTCGCCGTGAACGCCGATGGCACGGAGCTCGCGCGTGACGAGATCGTGCGCATGGACGATGACGCTGCGTGCCCCGAGCGCACGCCCGAGCGCCGACGCGCAGAGCCGCGCCGCTTGCCACGGGCTGTCGGCATAGACGAGGTCGTACATGCCATCGAAGAGCGCCTCGGACGGATCGAGCATCGACTCGAGCTTCGGCCTTGCCGTCTCGATGGCTTGCACCGGCGCGAACGTCTGCACCGGCGCGGGCTTCAGTTGCACATGGCTCTCGGGCACCGGCTCGAGCGCGATCTGCGGCACCGGCACGGGCGCGATCTTCGCGAGCATGACGCCTTCGAGCTTCGGTACCACGGCGCTCCGCGACGGGGGCGGCGGCGGCGGCGAGCACCGCGCCGCGACGGGTGCCTCCTCCACGAGGTCGTCGTCGGCGAGCTCGACGGCCACCGGCGGCGGCGGCGCGGCCGTGCGGACGGTCGGCCGAGGTACGGGAGGCCTGCTGCTGGGAGCGCTCATGACCAGACCGTGAGCAACGTCCGTTCCTGCGCAGCGCGTGGCTCACGCGCGATCCACGCGACCGCGAATTGCCTTCGATCACGGCTCCGGTGTCACTTCGCGCTCCGACTCCGTCGTCATTCACCCGCCGCCGACGTGGATCGCGGCTCCGGCAGCTGATGGCAGTCGGCCGCTGGCAGACGCTCCGACCACGCACTGGATTTTTAGGTGGAGACCCGTGCGCGAGAGAGCGGAGGGAATCGGTCGCACCTTTCCGGGCGTTCTCCGGCGTACTCGTCTGGAGGATCGACCATGAATCGACGCGCGCCCATCGCGCTCGCAGGCCTCGTCGTCGCGCTCGTCGCGGCGCAGGGATGTCACCGCAACGCCGCGCCGCCGCTCGGGCTCGTGGTCGGAAAGAGCGGCCCCATCGATTTTCCCGCCGGCGACGAGGACTGGTCGGAGCGCATGCCTCTGCCGGCAGCGTCGTCGCCCGCCACGCTGAAGGCGGAGCACGTGCTGCACGTGACGTCGCCCGAGCTCGACGACAAGCGTCACTTCGAGAACAAGGGCCAGGTCGTGCGCGTCGGCTTCAACGAGCCGGTCGTCGACATGGCCGCCATTGCCAAGGCGCGCAAGACCAAGACGAGCGCCAAGGCTGACGGCGGACCGCCGAACATCGTCATCACTCCGTCGGTCCCCGGTCACACGGTGTGGAGCTACGCGAGCGAGGTCGAATTCCGCGCAGAGAAGCCGTTCGACCCCGACACCGAGTACACGCTGGAGATCCCCGAGCTCACGGCGCCGTCGGGCAAGAAGCTGGAGGGCGGCTTCAAGGCCACCTTCAAGGCGGACCCCATCGTCGAGGTGGCCGGCAAGAACATCAACTACGTGCCGAAGCCCGGCCGCGCGCGGCCCATCGCGGTGTCGCCCAGCGACGCCTCGCTGCTCGGCGGCGTGCAAGCCATCACCATCGTCTACGACCAGCCCATCGACCTAGGCCTCGCGTCGAAGCTCGTCACCCTCTCGAAGGCGGCGCCGCCGTCGAAGGACGGCAAGAAGGGCGACCCGATCAGGATCCCGTCGGTGCTGAGCCATCCCCCGCGGCGCGCGTTCGAGGGTCAGAAGATCGACCCGCGCTTCGTGCTCCTCCTCCAGCCCTCTCCCCTGCTGAAGGGCGGCGAGAAGTTCACCGTCGACGCGAAGAGTCAGAACGACGAGGACGAAGCGCGCTCGCAGGACTACACGATCGCCGAGGCGACGAAGCTCGTGGAGGTCACGTGCACGGGCGCCGACTGCGAGGTGACGGACCACGTGGTTCGCGGCGCCGCCAGCACGTCGCTGCGTGTTCGCTTCTCGAACCCGCTCGGCCTCGGTTACAGCAGCGGGAACAAGCACGTTCACATCTCGCCGGCGCCGAAGAACCTCTACGTGTCGGGCTGGGACGAGCTCGCCATCTCCGCGAGCTTCGCGCCGTCGACGACGTACGCCATCCAGACCGAAGGCCTGCGCGATCAGTACGGAGGCAGCGTGCCGCCCGTCGCGTTCACGTTCGTGTCGCGCCCGCTCCCGGCGAGCGCGACGATGGCCGAGGGCGTCTCCTTGCTCGACGAGCCCGCCACGCGCTCGTTCCCGGTGACGACGCGCAACGTCGAGAAGGGCGAGCTCGCGCTGTGGGCGCTGCCGAAGAGCGACATCGCGGCGTACGCGAAGGCGCTGAAGGACACGCGCGCATGGACCGCGCCCGCGGGCGAGCCGACCATCGTGACGTTCACCCCGCCGCCGCTGCGCGACGCGAACGTCGAGACGGTGCTCGATCTCGACCGCAAGCTGGAACGTGGACGCGCGTACGTCGCGCAGGTGCGCGTCGCGAAGGCGGTCGAAGGCGCCGTGGCCTCCTCGTATCCGGCGGGGAGCGCCGCGAGCCAGCCTTCGATGGCGGTGGTGTTCCCCACCGGGAAGGACGCCCTCGCCGCGCACGTGCACGAGGCCGGGGAAAAATCGGTCGTTCAGGTGTTCCGGCTCGGCAGCGGCGAGCCGGTAGCGGGCGCGCGCGTGTCGATCGGCAGCGTGTCCGGCTCCACCGATGCCGGCGGCAGCGTCCTCCTGGCGACGACCGCGGCGAGCGCCGCAGCGTCGAGCGGCAGCGCGATCCTCGCGGTCTCCGCGGGCGACGCCGAGCTGCTCATGCCGCTCGACGGCGCGTCGATCGCGTCACGCGCACTCTTCCCCGAGCTGTCGGTGGGCGAGGAAGGAGCCGATCCGCATCTCGCGAGCGACGCCGTGGGCATGCTCGTGACCGACCGAGGCGTGTACCGGCCGGGATCGAAGATGAGCGTGAAGGGATTCGTGCGAAGCGTGCATGACGCAACCATTCGCATGCTGCCGAATGCCAAGGTGCGCCTGCGCGTCGTGGATCCGGTGAGCACCGACATCGCCGACGACGCGCTAGTCACGAACGCCCGCGGCGCCGTGAACAGGGAGGTGGCCTTCGCGAAGAACGCGCATACCGGGCGCTACGAGCTGCGCCTCGAGCTCGACGACGGCAAGCACACGCTGCTCGCGAGCGACATGGTGCGCGTCGCGGACTTCGAGACGCCGCGCTTCAAGGTCGACGTGGAACGGAGCAATGCGGCCGCCGCACCTCCTTCCCCGCCCACGCTGCACGCGCGCGTCCTCGGTCGCTACCTGTTCGGCGCTCCGATGGCCGGAGCGCACGCCACCTGGGTCCTCAAGAAATCGCGCGTGCCCGTGAAGGGCGGAGCCCTCGCCGAGGCCGGGCTCTCCTTCGGTCGCGACACCAACTGGTGGGAGGAGACGCCCACCACCGAGGCCCTTCGTCCGGTGACCGGCGAAGGCGTGCTCGGCGAGGACGGCGTGTTGCCGGTCGATGCCGTCACCGGGCCGCTCGCCGACGGGCCCACCGAGCTCGTGCTCGAGGCCGACGTCACCGACGCCTCCAATCGCCACGTGAGCGGTCAGCTGCGCACCGTGGAGGATCCCTTCGCGCATCACGCCGGCATCTCGCTCTCGCGGCGCTTCGGTGATGCGGGCCAGCCGCTACGCGTCGCGCTCGGCGCCGTCGACTCCGCCGGCAACGCCGCGCCCGGCACGAAGGTCACGGCACGCCTCGAGCGCCTCACCTGGACGCGCGTCGCCGAGAAGGCGGAGAGCGGCGCCACCGTCGAGCACTGGAAGTACGTGCCGAGGAAAGAAGCCGAGTGCGACGTCGTCAGCGGCGAGAAACCGGCGACGTGCGATCTCCCCGTGCCGCACGGCGGAGACTTCCGCGTCGTGGCTCGCGTCGACGGCCGCGATGATTCCAGTGCTTCTTTCTGGGCCTACGGTGCGTGGACGTCCGGCGTGCGCGAGGCCGTTCCGTCGCAGGGCAAGAAGGTTCCGCTCGTCCTCGACCGGGCTCGCTACAAGGGCGGCGACACCGCGAAGCTCCTCGTGCAGAGCCCCTTCGCGAAGGCGACGGCGCTCGTCACGTACGAGCAAGGCGGCATCGTGCGTCACGAGACCAAGCGCATCCAGGGCCCGAGCGGCACCTTCGACGTGCCGGTCAGCGCCGCGAATGCGCCCTGGATGCATGCCGTCGTCACGCTGCTTCCCATCGGCGAGAGCGAGGCCGACTACCGCGTCGGCGTCGTGCGCATTGCCGTCAGCGCCGAGGAGTCGAAGCTCGACGTCCGCGTCACCAGCTCGAAGAAGTCCTACGAAGTCCGCGACGAGGCCGAGATCACCATCGAGGTGAAGCGCGGCGGCGTCGCGGTGAAGAACGCCGACGTCTCGCTCGGCGTCGTCGACGAAGGCGTGCTGCGTATGACCGCGTATCACCCGAAGGACCCCGTCACCGCGCTCCGGCCCGGGCGCGGCCTCGATTTCCATCTCACCGACAGCCGCGCGTCGATGCTGCGGCGCCGGGAGAAGGCGCACACCGCCGGCGGCGGCGACAGCGAGGGCGAGGAGTCGCTCGATACGCGGAAGACCTTCGTTGAGACCGCGGCGTGGCTCCCCGATCTCGTCACCGACGGCGATGGTCGCGTGAAGGTCAAGGTGAAGCTCCCCGACAACCTGACCGAGTTTCGCATGACCGCCGTGGCCGTGGACGATGCCGGCGGTGGCGGGACCGCCGAGTCGAGCTTCGTCGTGACGCGACCGATCTTCCTCGAGCCGATCATGCCCAGATTCGCGCTGCGCGGCGATCACTTCGACGCGGCGGCGATGGTGCACAACAACAACGAGGTGCCGGTGGACGCGATCGTCTCGATCGCCGGTGAGAAGCGCGCGGTCACCGTCCCCGCGCGCAGCCGCGCCCGCGTCGCGGTCCCGATGTCCACCGATCGCGCCGGGACCCGAACGCTGGTGTTCACGCTGAACGTCGGCAGCAAGCTCGAGGACCGCGTCGAGCTCCCGCTCCGCGTCGACGAGCCGGGGATCGACGAGCACCCCATGACCTCCGGTGTCTTCGGCGAGCGTCAGGAGATCCATCTCGCCGTTCCTGCCGACGCCGTCTTCGAGGAAGGCGCGACGCTCTCCATCAAGACCGGCTCGGCCCTCTACCCCGAGCTCGGCCAGCGCCTCTCGTACCTGCTCGACTACCCGCACGGCTGCGTGGAGCAGACGACGTCGAGCACCATCCCGCTCCTCGCGGCGCGGACCATCCTGCCGTGGACCGGCACGTCCAAGCTCAGCGACGAGGAGCTGCGCAAGCGCATCGACGCCGGCATTGCACGGCTCGCATCGATGCAGACGTCGAGCGGCGGCCTCGCCTACTGGCCCGGCGGCAATGAGCCCAACGTGTACGGGTCGGCGTACGCCATGCGGGCGCTCCTCCGCGCCAAGGAGCTCGGGATCGAGCGACCGAAGCTGGTCGAGGGCGTGACGAAGTTCCTGGTGAGCCGCCTCGGCGACGAGCGCGAGCCGGAGCTCCGCATGTCGATCGCCGAGGTGCTGGCCATGGAGGACGAGCTGCCTTCGAGCACCGCAGACAGCCTCTACGACATGCGCGAGAAGCTGGATTCCTCGGGGCTCGCCAGCCTGGCGCTCGCGCTGTCGGTCCTCCCCAAGCAAGAGGATCGCGTCCGCGAGGTGCTCGATCGCCTGGAGACCTCGTTCGACGAAAAGGGCGCGCCGGCCAGGGCGCACGACCAGCGCGACTGGCACTACTGGGGCTCGGAGGATCGCGATCGGGCGCAGGCCACCATCGCGCTCGTGAAGCTGCGCAAGGCGTCGCACGTCCTCCCAGTGCTGGCGGCACGGCTGTCGAAGACGCTCGACTCCTACTCGACGCAGAGCACCGCGTGGTCGCTGATGGCGCTCGCCGACTACGTCGGTACGCGCAACCCCGAGGGCGGGGTCGACGTCCGTCTGAAGCTCGAAGGGAAGATCCTCGACACGTTCGTGCGTCTCGGTGGCGACAACAAGGAGGTCCGCATCCCCCTCGAGGATCTCGCCGGCAAGAAGGTGACGCTCCTCCTCGACGGTGACCCGCGAACACCGAGCGCCTTCGCCCTCGAGGCTCGCTACAAGCGGCCGCTCGCGGCAGGCGGCACACGGCTGGCGCGCCGCGGCGCGCACGGTGTCAGCATCCACCGCGCGTACAGCGACGCTGCCGGGAAGGTGGTCAATCTCGACGACGTGAAGCCGGGACAGATCGTGCGCGTCGCAGTGCGCGTCGACATGCCACGAGTCGATTCCTACCGACTCGGTTATCTGGCCATTACCGACCGACTACCCGCGGGATTCGAGGCGCTGAATACGGATCTGGCGACGACCGGCTCACTGCCGGATATCAGCCACGATCATCCCTTCTACGAGGATCTCTCGCAGTACGGAAACTCGGCCAGCCACGTCGACCTGCGTGACGATCGCGTACAGATCTACTTCGATCACGTCTCCAGCGGGCACGCCGTGGTGGCTTCGTATCTCACGCGTGCGGTCACCGCGGGCACGTTCACGCTGCCGCCCGCCGGTGGAGAGCTGATGTACGAGGCCGGTAGCGAAGGCTACAGCGACGCCACGAAGGTGACCGTCAAATGACGCGCGTCCGGTCGT
>JAYTZB010001129.1:0-6232 GCA_043742085.1 Polyangiaceae bacterium | reverse complement strand
GCGTTGGCCAGCAGCGCAGCGAGCACGACGAGAGCGGAGGACGAGAGGGCGTTCGGGTGTCTCACGCCGGGGAGGTTACGCGCAGTCGAGCCGTCTGTCGTCAGGGCGCGAAGGCGTGCCGGCAGAAGGCCTCGCCGACGTCCGCCAGCGCCGGAAACGAGATTGCATCGTAGGCATACGTGTCGCCGTTCATCGTTTCGTCGGGATTGGCATACACCGATGCGATGAGAAAGAACGCGCGCCCCGTGGCCTTGTCGACGACATACGCATTGGCAATCAAGAATCCGTAGGCTTGTCCCACCTTCGAATGAATCAAGAATTGCCCACGCGCGCGCACGCGCTCGATCCCCCGCAAAAATGGGCTCAGCTGATAGTCGGCAACCACGTTGCGATCGAAGCCGGCCAGGCCCGATGCGCTGGGAAACGTCCCGAGTGCTTCACGCACGTAGGCGAGATCTTCCTTCGATGCCGTATCGGGACGTGAGCTCGCCGGCAGCAGCTCCGGGCGCATGATGCGGACCAGCGCATCCTGCAGCTCGCGCAGGCGAACGGCATTCTTGTCGGCGAACGAGAGAGGCCCGTCGACGCGGCGTCCGTCCACGATGTTCGCCTTGCCGATGGCGATACTGGTGGCCTCGGTGGGGGGCGGAACGAGGTTGCTGCGTCTCGGGGCCATCTCCTCGATGGCGCCACCGGCGGCGGCGAACTCGATGCGCGGCGACAGCTCGGCGGGATCGATGTCGGCGCCGGTCGCGAAGCCGGCGTGGATGCGGACCGACGGGAGACCGAGCGCCCAGAGTGTCTCGTGCGCCTCGCGATGCCCGACCACCGCGAGGAGGCGATTCGCCGAGAAGTTGTCGGACACGATGAGCGCGCGCCAGGTCTCGCGGGCGAGCGTCGTCACGTAGGGCTCGGCGTTGCCCGACACGGGGTGGATGCGCATCGTCGCATCGCGGGTGAGCGCGGGCTTGCCGGGAGGTGCGCCACGCAACGTGGCGAGACGATCGAAGGCAGCGAGCGCGATCGGCACCTTCATGGAGCTGGCGGGAAAGAAGTACTCGGCGTCGGCGCGAAAGCCGTGGCGTTCGAGCTTGGCGCCGCCGGCGCCCGGCGCGATCACGCCGTAGAGGACCTGGAAGCGATACTTCTCCGGCGTCGCGAGGACCGCCTTCAGCGCCGCGCCACCGCCGTCCAGGATCTGCACGGCGAGGGGATCGGCGGTGAGCGACGTGGTCGCGGGCGCGGTCTTTCCCGCAGGTGGCGCCTTCGCGGTGGGCGGCGCCTTGGCGGCGGGCGCGGTCGACGCTTTCGGCGGAGCAGGCGCGACAGGCGCGACAGGCGCGGAGGCAGAGGGCGCAGCCGGCGCAGCGGACGCAGACGCAGCAGGCGGAGGCGCGGCGGCGGGCGCCTCCGCGAGCGGAACGCCGGCGGCGCTCGCGGGTGCGACCGGTGACTGCGCACACCCCAGCACGAGCGCGGCGGCCGCGGCGGCGAGCGCATGGGCCGCAGCGGTTCGCGCGCGGTCAGTGCGCAGCATCGACGGGTCCCCGCCCCTGCATGCGTGTGAGCTCCTGATCGGCAGCAAGCGTGGGCTCGAGGAGCATCACCAGGTAGTGATCCTGGTTCATCGATTTGAGCTTCTCGAGCTCACGCAGAGCGACGTCGGGGCTCTGCGCCATGAGCACCAGCGATGCCTGCGCACGCACGAACCTCGGATGCGCAGCGAGGCTCTCGCGCATGATGACCGCGCCGAGGTCGGGTCGCCGGAAGCGTTCGAGCTGCTCCATGCCGCGCAGATAACGGAGCGCCGGCGTCGACGGGTCGGCGGTCTCCGCCGTGGCCATGGCGGCGTCGAACGCCTTCCACTCGCCGCGCAGGCGGTGATATTCGGCGACGAGCACCGACGTTCGAACGTCTGCCGACGCCTCCGCGCGCAGCCCGCGGACCACCTCGGCGCCGCGCGCGAGGTGCGAAGGCGCGACTGCCCCGAGCGCGTCCGCGATCTTGTTTCCCTCTTCGACGACGCGGATGAGCTGCGCGAGCATGCGTCCGCGATCCGAGCTCGGCTCGCCGGCTTCGCCGGCGAGATTGGCGCGCGCGATCCGCAGGTCTCCGCCGACCCACGCCGCTTGCGTCGTGAGCACCTGCGAGGCGACGAGCTGCGACTCCCCCATCAGCAGCTCGAGCGATGCCTCGAGGAAGCGTCCGTCGAGGGTGTTGGTCGAGCGCGCGAAGGCCGCCGCGTTCGGGAAGAGATAGACCGTGTCGCGGCGGAGAACGGCCTTCACGTCGGCGAGCGACTTCGGGCTGCGCAGCGCCTCGTCCTCCTGCGCGAGCTGGATGTGCACGACGAGCTCGTCGAGCGTCTTCTGCGCGTCCTTCGGACGAAGCTCCGAGCCGCCCTGGATCGTGAAGCACGGCCTTGCCGGAGCGGCAGGCGCGGCGGGGACAGGCGGTGCTCCGCACGCTGCGAGCCCCACGAGCGCGAGGACACCGACAGCACGGGAAGTTCGAGAGGCGCGAACGCGTCGCATCAGCATGCGCCCGCATCACACGGACGCGCCCGACCGGAGTCAATGTTTGTCTCGGCTCACCAGGTCGGACGCTCCGCGTCCCCCGTCCTCCAACACGGTCTCGGTTCACCTGGTCGCAGGCGGCGGCGCGAATCGACCGCTGAGACCGTGCGCCGGCGGACCGGCCTCGATGCGCGCCGCCAGCTTCTCGCGCGGTGCGGGCTCGAGCACCGACATGATGATCGCGAGGTCCTGCGCGAAGCGCGGTCCTCTGATCGGCGGTCATGTCGATCGGCTCCCAGGAGCTGTCGTGGACACCGAGAGCATGCGGCGTGATCGCGTCGATTCGACGAATCTCAACAACTCCAACCATGCCGTGGCGCCGTGAAGCCGCCCTACGAGAGGTGAGACATGCTTCGAGCTCCGAGGCAAAGGCAACGTCGACCCGCGCCCTGGTATGGGGCTCGGCCTCGCGACCGTGAAGCGGCTCGTCGAGGCGCACGGCGGCTCGGTCGCGGTGCGCTCGGAGCTCGGCGCGGGCAGCACGTCCTGTCTCCAGCTACCGCTGTTCACGCAGGCGCGAGCACACCGAGCTCGACGAGCTTCGTGAGCCGATGCGCACCGAGCTGGTCGACCGCGTCGAGGATGACGGCGCGCTGCTCGGCCTGGTCCTCGACGATGCGCTCACCCACCGCGAGGCGGAGCACGTTCTTGCCCACGAGGTCGCGGATCCATTCCACGCGCTTCGACGGCATGACCTCCGTGAAGACGCGTAGCGCCAGGCCGTCGAGCGCGGAGATCGGGAACGCGGTCCCCGCAACGGTCGACGTCATCACGATGGGCGTGTCGCTCGACAGGCGACGCAGCATCATCTGGTTGTAGACCGAGGAGACGCGGAAGAGGGCATCGCGGCTCGCCGCTACCGTGCTCGGGGGGCGACCCGAGGCTTGCATCGGGATGACGTTGTCCCCGAGCAGCAGTCGCAGGAGCGCGGCGCGGAGCTTGTCGATGCCGAAGCTCGCGAGCTCGGGACGGGCGCCGAGTGCATCGAGGGTGGTCGCGCGCTCGGCGATCGCGCCGAAGAGCGGCTCGAAGATCGGCGCGTCGAGGTCGAGGGTCCGGTGATGGAGCGTGACCCTGCGGTCGTCGGGCAGCGCGCTGGCAAGCGAGCCCCACGGCGTGCTCGCCAGGTACGCATTCGTGACGTCGGCGGAGCGCGGTGCGCTGCCCTTCACGTAGACGTCGCGCCGGAAGAACTCGTTCACGGCGAAGTCCTTGAGGCTCTCGAACGTCGCGCGGTCCGTCACCGTCGCGAAGACGGCGTCGAGGGACGCGGGGATCGCGGTGTCGCGAAAATTCAGGAACAGCGGGGAAACGCCGGCAAACTGGAGCCCCTGCTCCGCCATCTCCCAGGCGACCCGTGCAAAGTACATGGGTGTCCAGTGTTCGTGCAGGTACTCGTGAACGACATACGGGAGCCCCGCCTTCGTCATCGTCGCCAGCATCTCGGAGGCGGCGGGGTTCTTCGCGAAGTACTCGGCGCCCGCGGTCTGCATCGCCCTGGCGAAGTCCACCCCGCGCCGCGCGCGCTCGAGGCTGCTCTCGGTGACGCCGCCCGCGGGAGCGATCGGCGAGAGGAGGAGCTGCCGGAGCGGCTCGACCGAGGCCCAGCCGGGCATGGCGTTGTAGCTGACGTAGAGGAGCCCGCCGGGCTTGAGCTTGGCGCGCGCGAATTCGAGGAGCGCCCTTCGCTTCTCGGGGCTGACCCAGGTGAGAAGACCGTACGCGACGATGAAGTCGAACTCGCCGATGTCCTCCTCGATGAGGTCGGCGAAGTCGCGTTCGAGGAAGCCGATGTTCTCGAGCCCGCCGTCGCGCGCGAGCTTCTTCGCCGAGGCGATGTGTGCCGCGCTGATGTCGACGCCGAGAAAGCGGCCTTGCGGGTAGGACGCGGCGAGGGCGGCGAGGGTGTCGCCGTGAGCGCAGCCGAGCTCGCAGTAATCGAGCTCGTGCGGAGCGCCGGTCGCGCCGAAAGGCGGCGGCGCAACGCCGTTGAGGGCGGCGACGAGACGTAGTCGCGCCGGGCTGAGGTCGCCGATGAAGTGGCGAACGTAAGGGACGTCGTTGACGTACTCCGTGCTCACGCTGCATGCGTAGCATGCGGAGCAGAGGTACGCTGTGTCTGGTGACGCGGGCTCTGTCGGCGTGTGAGCGGGCCCTGGCGCACGTGCGAGCACGTCGCGTCGCTTGCTCGCCGGCGGCCGGACGCTAGCGGAGGCGCTGCTCGCAGACGGTCGTTACAAGAGCCAGTTCGAGACGGGGTTGAGCGCCACGGGATGCCGCTCCGCCGGCATCCCGGCTTCGTGCTGACGGCGACGATCGGTCGGGCAGCAGCGCAACCACGCTCAGGGACACCCGCCGGCCGTCGCGCCCACGAGCGAGGCGATCGCGCACGTCGTGTCCGCTCCGCACGGCACCTCACCGGTGACCGAGTACGCGTGCTTGGTTCCGTGATCGCACGCATGCACGGTGAGGCCGTGCACATCGGTCTGCGCGAAGCCGTGGAAGACCAGCGGGAACACGCCCTGCTCGGCGGTTCCGCACGGGTCTACGGCAGTCTGCACGTAACGTGACTCGATGCGTGACACGGCGTCGACGGTGCGGAACGCGGTCTGCATTCCCTCCGAGCTGCTGCCGGGCGCAGCGCACTGCGTGATCCAGAAGGCCCCAGGCAGCGCGTGCCCGATGTCGAGGGAGGCCGCAGGCGCCGCGGAGAGCCTGGGGTCGGGCGCGCCCTCCCCGGAGTAGCCGATGGCCTGCGCGGCGGCCGTCACGAGCGCCATGTACTTCGACCAGCTCCAGAACGGCCCGGGGTCGTCGTGCTGGCTTTGGCCGCCGCAGATCTTCGAGGTGCGCGAGCAAGGCGACAGCACCTCGTCGACGCGCGGCACCTGCGAGTGACCCACGATGTGCTGCGCATCGATGGGGATCTGGTGACGCTTCGCGATGTCGGCGACGAGCTTCGCGCTGCTGCGATACTCGGCATCCGTGTATTCATCACGACTCGTGTGGCCCGCGTGCTCGATGCCGATCGCGTAGGCGTTGAACAGCGCATGCCCTGCGTGATTGGCGATGTCGTGCTCGTGCACCATCTGCACGATGGCCCCGCCGCTGTCGACGACGTAGTGCGCGCTGGTCTGCGCGCCATGATTGCGAAACGTGTTGATGGCCGATGATGCGGAGCCTTCGATGTCGTGAATCACGATGTATCGAATCGCTCCGGGTCGCCCGCGCTCGAACGACGTGGTCGCCGGCTTCAGGAACATGCGCGTGAGCGCCGTGTCCGGCGTTCCTTCGGTCGACAACGCGTCGATCGATGCGCCGGGATCTTCTTCGACGGCGCCCGAGCATGCGGCGAGCATGGCGAGCATCGCCACGTGAACGAGGTTGGAGCTCCGCATGTCACACACTGGAGCATGCGAGGTGCCACCCCGATCGGCGGCCCGATCACCCCGCATCACCGCGCGAATCGCGCGTCGTGCGAGGCAGCCGGTGCATCACGCCTGAGCCCTCGAAGGACCAGGATGATCGAAAAGTGACCGATCGCCGCCGCTTCGTCTGCCGCGGCCAGCCACCGACCGCGCCGCTCAACCGTAGTAGAACTGGGCACAAAGCATGCAGATTGCATGCGACGTCCGCGCGGGCATGTGCGCGACATA
>JAYTZB010001128.1:0-5143 GCA_043742085.1 Polyangiaceae bacterium | reverse complement strand
CGCTCGTCGTCCTCGGTCATGGCGCGCGGCGCCTGCGACCAGTCGAGATCGCCGACGTTCCACTGCCCCTCGTGGCACATCCGGAGCATCCGCTGAAGATCCATGGCTGGTCGATCCGAGGTCTCGCCACGCAGCGTAGCGTAGGCCCGTGTATGATGGGGCCGTGACCGGTCGCGACCGCAGCGAGCTCGAAGAACTGCGCACGCGCGTCGCCAACCAGGCAGCGTCGCTCGCCGAGACCGTCAACGAGGGCTTCGACGACTTCCACATGGGCGCCGGCGACTACGTCGTCGAGCTCTCCATGCCCGATGGCCCGTCGACCGGCGGCGGCGCGCAGGCGAGGCAGAGCATCCGCCTCGTTCCGCGGCGAAAGGGCTACGCGATCGTCATCGCCGGCACCGTCGATCCGGTGACCTCGATAGCGGAGCTGCGCACGTTCGAGCACGTCGCCATCCTCCACGAGGTCCGCTTCGAGCAGCCGATCGAGATCAGCGGGGAGGAGTACGCCGACTTCCTCGCGAAGGCCGACGTCGTGCTGAACCTCGCCCGCGTGAAGGGGTCCCACGTCGGCCCTCCGCCTGAGCTGCTCGCCCAGCGCCGGGCGCGAAAGCGCATCTCGCTGCCGCTCCTCCTCGTGTTCTTGCTGGTCATGCTCCTCGCTGCGATCGTGGTGTATCGCGTCGCGCTGACGCTGAAACACGGCTAGGATCCCGGGCGATGGTGCGTGAGCGTGAGCCCGACGTCGAGGCCCTCCGTACGCGCATGGCCCGCAAGTTCACGACGCTCGCCGACGAGGTGACCGAGTGCTTCGACGGCTTTTACGTGGGCGGCGGCGACTACGTCGTCGAGCTGCTCGCGCCGGAAGGCCAGACCACCGGCGGCGGCAGGCAGGCGCTCCAGCACCTTCGCCTGCGCCCTCGGCGTCAGGGCTACGCGGACGTCGTCGCCGGCAGCGTCAATCCCGTGGAGAAGCACGCCGAGCTGCGCACGTTCGAGCATGCGTTCCTCGTCCACCAGATCCGCTTCAAGAAGCCCCTCGAGATCACGTCCGCCGAGTGGGAGCAGCTCCTCCGCAAGGCTGAGGTCGTGCTCCGGCTGGCGAACATCGAGAGCGCGCGGGTCGGGCCGTCGCCGGATCTCCTCCGGGAGTCTCGAAGGACGAAGAGCGGTCGCCGCGTCTCGCCACGGGTGCTCGTCGTGTTCCTCGTCGTGATCCTGCTGGCTGCAGCCATGGCGGCGCTCGTGGTCCGCAAGGTCATGGCCGAATAAGGCCCGGAATGGCTTGAAAGCAGCCCGCTCCCGACACTACAACGAGGGCTCCATGGACTTCGACCTGACCGAAGAGCAACGTCTCGTTCGTGACTCGGCGCGCGACTTCGCGACGCGAGAGATCGCGCCGAAGGCCGCCGAGATCGACAAGAGCGGCCGCTGGCCCGCGGAGGTCGTCGCCAAGATGGGCGAGCTCGGCTTCCTCGGCATGGCCGTCCCCGAGGAGTACGGCGGCGCTGGCCTCGACAACCTCTCCTATTCGCTCGTCATGGAGGAGATCAGCGCGGCGTGCGCCTCCTGCGGCGTCATTATGAGCGTCAACAACTCGCTGTTCTGCGATCCCATCTACAAGTTCGGGACCGACGCGCAGAAGAAGGAGGTGCTCACGGCGTGCGCCTCCGGGAAAAAGCTCGGTTGCTTCGGCCTCACCGAGCCGATGAGCGGCTCCGACGCGCAGACCATGGCCACGAGCGCGGAGAAGACCGCCGACGGCTGGGTCATCAACGGCGCGAAGAACTGGATCACCAACGGTCCTCACGCCGACTACATCCTCGTGTTCTGCGTCACCGATCGCCCGGCGGATCCGAAGGCGAAGATCAAGCACACCGCGTTCCTCGTGCCGAAGGGAACGCCCGGGTACACGCAGGCCAAGCCGGACCACAAGCTCGGCATCCACGGCGCGCACTCGTGCACGGTGTTCTTCGAGAACTGCAAGGTGCCCGACAGCGCCGTGGTCGGCAACGTCGGCGAGGGCTTCAAGGTGGCGATGGCCACGCTCGACGGCGGGCGCATCGGCATCGCTTCCCAGGCGCTCGGCATCGCCAAGGCGTGCCTCGACGTGTCGGTCGCCTACTCGAAGGAGCGCAAGAGCTTCGGCGTGCCCATCTCGCAGCACCAGGCCATCCAGTTCATGCTGAGCGACATGGCCACCGAGCTGGATGCCGCGCGTCTCCTCACGTGGAAGGCGGCCATCATGAAGGACGCCAAGGACCGCCACACCATGCAGAGCGCGGAGGCCAAGCTGTACGCCAGCGAGATGGCCACGCGCGTCGCGCACAAGGCCATCCAGATCCACGGCGGCTACGGCTACTCCGCGGAGTTCCCGGTCGAGCGCCACTACCGCGACGCGCGCATCACCGAGATCTACGAGGGCACGAGCGAGATCCAGCGCATCGTCATCGCCGCGAGCTTGTTGAAGGCATGAGCACGATGGCCCTCGACGGGCGCATCGTGCGCTCGCTGCTCTCCGCTTCGGTGCTCCTGTCGCTCGTCGCTTGTGGCAGCAGCCCGCCGCCCAAGGCCGAAGATCCGGCCAAGGAAGACGCGCGTCCTCCGTCGTCCGGACCGAAGCTCCAGATGTCGCAAGAGCTCGGCTCGATCGATCAGCGCAAGGTCGAGCAGACCTTCTCGAGCCTCGTGAACGGCGCGCTCGAGGGCTGCCACAAGCAGGGGCGCGATCGCATCGAGTACCTCACCGGAGACGTGAAGGTCTTCCTGCGCATCGACGGCAGTGGCCGCGTGAAATACGGGTTCTTCGAGGACTCCACGCTCGGTGATCGCGAGACCGAGAAGTGCATCATGGGCATCTTCAACGGCACCACGTGGCCGAAGCCCGACGGCGGCGAGGCCGAGGTGCGAAGCGGCTTCGGCTGGGGGCCCGGCGGCGAGCGCGAGCCCACGAGCTGGTCGTCGGACAAGGTCACGAGCGCGCTCGCCGATGCCAAGGACGTCAAGAAGGACGTCGACAAGTGCAAGCGCGGCATCACCGGCGACTTTCGCGTGACCGCGTATGTCGAGGCCGACGACGGCGACGGCGCCGGCAGCGGCGGCGGCGGCAAGCACCACAAGGCGAAGCCGGCCGCGAAGCCCAAGCCGAAGGCCGGCGGCAGCAAGCCGAGCGGCGGCGGCACGAAGGAGACGGGCGGCCGCTTCAAGGCGCTCGGCATCTCGCCTCCCAGCAAGGAGGGCGCCGAGAAGATCGACTGCCTCGTCGATGCGCTCAAGCCGCTCGAGCTCCCCAGCCCCGGCAGCTACGCCGCGAAGGTCACCTTCTCGCTCTGAGCGGGAGAGAGGCGCCATGGAGCTCACGCTCGACGAGACGCAGACGTTGGTCCAGAAGACGGCGCGCGAGTACGCGACGCGCGTGATCCTCCCGGAGGCGGCGGCGATCGATCGGGAGGAGCGCTTTCCGAAGGCGATCCTGAAGGGCCTCGCGGAGCTCGGGCTGATGGCGGTCAACGTGCCCGAGGAGCTCGGTGGCGCGGCGGCCGGACCCGTTTCCTATGCGCTTGCGATGCAGGAAGTGGCGCGCGCGTGCGCATCGACCGCGGTCACGATGGCGGTGACGAACATGGTCGGCGAGGTCATCGCCGCGTTCGGGAGCGCTGCGCAGAAGGAGCACTACAACCCCAAGCTCGCGAGCGGCGAGTACGCGGCAGGGTCGTTCGCGCTCTCCGAGCCCGGCGCCGGTAGCGATGCCGGCGGCATGAGCACCACCGCGACGCGCGACGGCGACCACTGGGTGCTCGACGGCCAGAAGCAGTGGATCACCAGCGGCGCCTACGCCGGCGTCATGGTGGTGTGGGCGCGAACGGGCGATCGTGAGAGCCTGCCCGGCACGCGCGGCATCTCGTGCTTCCTCGTGGAGGGCGGAACACCGGGGCTCATCATCGGCAAGGCCGAGGACAAGATGGGGATCCGCGGCTCGAACACGGTGAGCCTCACGTTCGACGGCTGTCGCGTGCCGGCGTCGGCGCTGCTCGGCGAGCTCAACTCGGGCTTCCGCATCGCGATGATGGCGCTCGACGGCGGCCGCATCGGGATCTCCTCCCAGGCCATCGGCATCGCCCGCGCCGCGCTCGAGGAGAGCGTGCAGTATGCACGCGATCGCAAGCAGTTCGACAAGCCCATCGCGGAGTTCCAGGGGACGCAGTGGAAGCTCGCCGACATGGCGACCGAGCTCGACGCGGCGCACCTGCTCACGATGCGCGCGGCGTGGCTGAAGGGCGAGAGCCGCCCGTTCTCACGTGAGGCCTCGATGGCGAAGGTCTTCTCGACCGAGGCCGCGAATCGCATCTGCAACAAGGCTGTGCAGATCCACGGCGGCTACGGTTACATCCGCGAGTTCGCGGCCGAGCGCCACCTCCGCGATGTGCGCGTCACGATGATCTACGAGGGCACAAGCGAAGTGCAGCGCATCGTGATCGCGCGCAGCACGCTCTCCTGAGGCGACAGCCCGGCTCGTCCGCCTGGTCTGCCTAGACCGCCTGGCGCGCCTGCGCGATGGCTCCGCGGAACGCCTCGACCGGCTGCGCGCCCGACACCGCGAGCTTGCCCTCGAAGATGGTGAACGGCACGCCGCCGATGCCCTGCTCGGCGAGCTCCGAGGCCTCGGCGCGCGTCTGCGCGAGGATCCTGGGGTCGGCGAGGACCGCCGTCGCCTCTTCGGCGGTGAAGCCGTGGGCGACCGCGAGCTCGACGAGCACCGTGTCGTCGCTGAGATCGCGGCCTTCGAGGAAGTACGCCGCGAACATCGCCCGTGCGAACGCGCGCTGCGTGCCCTTGTCCTTCGCTGCGCCGATGAGCATGTGCGGCTTCAGCGTGTTGGGCGTGCGACGCACCTTGGTGAAGTCGAGCGCGATGCCGCTCTCTCGCGCGGCGTCCTCGACGCGCCCGAACATCTTCTCGGGATCGACGCCGTACTTCTTCGCGAGGCGCTCGCGGAGATCGGCGCCTTCCGGCGGGGTCGTGGGATCGAGCTGGAACGGGCGCAGCGTGACCTCGGCTGCGTCCTCACCAGCCTGCGCCAGCGCCTGCTCGAGGCGCGTGAACCCGATGAAGCACCACGGGCAGATGACGTCGGACACGAAATCGA
>JAYTZB010001127.1:0-3296 GCA_043742085.1 Polyangiaceae bacterium | reverse complement strand
CCGTACGGGACCTTGATGAGCATCGAACGTGCGTAGAACTCCGGATCGTCCTTCGCGTCCGTGTAGTTGCCGCCAACGAGGAAGCTCTTGGGAATCGCGTTCAACTGAACGCGGTTGATCGGGTCACGCTGTGCAGCGCAACCGACCATTCCACTGGAGCTGCCTGCGCACCCCACAACGAGGGCTGTCAAGCCGATCCTGCCCAACCACTTCGACTTCATCCCGACCTCCTAAACGCTTTCTGGCTTCGCAACTCGTGTGGCGACGCGCGCCCACATGCAACTGCTAGACCTGTTTTCAAACTCACGAAATTACGAATCTTTTTCCCGTACTAGCGACCCGGCGTTAGGTCCGTGACTCGCGCCTGGAGCGTTCTCCGTCAGCGGCCGCACGGGCAATCCCCCCGGTCCGGATAGTCACAGCCCGTGCGTGCGCCTCGAGGCCTTCCAGTCGAGCGAGCGCGCAGATGGCTCTTTCGTCTCTCCGCAGCGCGTCCGCCGAGTAGCGGATGAGCGAGGTACGAGCCACGAAATCGTGGACCCCCAGCGGAGAACCGAAGCGAACCGCTCCTCCCGTCGGCAGGACGTGAGAAGGACCGGCGACATAGTCCCCGGCTGCCTCAGGCGTCAAGGCCCCGACGAATACGGCCCCGGCGTGTCGAATCGACGCGAGAAGGGCCTCCGGCTCCTCGACCTGAAGGCTGAGGTGCTCGGCAGCAATGGTGTTCGCGACCTGCACGAGCTCAGCTCGACCAGGGACCACGAACGCCTGACCATGGCGCCGGAGCGCCTCGCGCGCGATCAGCTTCCGAGGAAGCGTCTCGAGCTGTTGCTCGAGCTGCACCTGGACTGCCTCGACGAGCTCGCGGGACTCGGAGGCCAGGAGAACATAGGCATCTTCGTCGTGCTCCGCCTGTGAAAGCAGATCCGCTGCGACGATTTGCGGCTCTGCCGTGCCGTCCGCAAGCACGAGTATCTCGCTCGGCCCGGCGATCGAATCGATCGCAACGGAGCCGTAAACCAGGCGCTTTGCGCACGCCACGTACGCGTTGCCCGGGCCGACGATCTTGTCGACGCGCGGTACGCTCGCGGTGCCGTAAGCGAGCGCTCCGATCGCCTGAGCTCCGCCCGCATCGACGATGCCCGTGACGCCGCCCAGATGCGCGGCCGCGAGGATCATGTCGTCCGAGCCGTCCTGCGGATCGGACGAGAGCGGCGTCGCGAGGATGATCTCGGGGACGCCGGCGACCTGCGCGGGGATCGCCGTCATCAGCACGCTCGAGGGATAGCGGGCCTTGCCGCCCGGAGCGTAGACGCCGACGCGATCGAGCGGGCGCACGCGGAGGCCGAGCGACAGCCCGTCCTCCTCGAAGCGAAAACCGTCGCCGCCGAACATCTGCGCGCGCTCGACCGCATGAAACCGCCGGATCCGGGCCGCGGCGTGCTCGAGGGCCTCGCGCGCCTCGGCGGGGAGCCGCGCGAGCGCGCCCGCGCCGTCGAAATCCGCGCCTCGGCTGCGGAAGAGCGTGCGCACTGCACGCTTCTCGAAGCGCTCGACGTAGCCGAGGACCGCGCTGTCGCCGTCCTTGCGCACGGCGGCGAGGATCTCGCGGACGATGCCCTCGACCTTCGCAGAATCGGTCTCGCCACGATCGCGTAACAGCGCGAGCGTACTGGCAAAAGCCGGGGTTCCGTGGGGGATCAAGGCCAGCAAGGGAGCCGGACTACTTAGCGCAGGGGGACAACAAGTCACGCTCAACCATGGCTTTTGCTCCGCTTAATCGACCACTCTCGCGGTGTAAGGTTCACCCGTGCAATCCCGGCGGATCGCGCGGATCGCGCGGATCGCGCTCGTGCTGGCGACGCTCGTGGGGCTGTCCGCGAGCGCGAGCTGTCACACCGCGACCACGTCACGCGGCGGCGCGCCGAAGAGCGCGAGCATCGATGCCACGTGCCCTCCGGGCGCGACGGTCGGCGCGGCCGGATGCGAGTGCCGGCCCGATCTGCGTCTGCTCTTCGGCGCATGCGTGTCGGCGCGCACCGCGGGCGCGCACTGCGGAGCGGCTGCCGTCGTCACGCCCGCCGGATGCGCGGCTCGTCCGCCATGCGAGCCCGGACGTGCGCGCGACCTCGTCACCGGCGAGTGCCTTGCGAGGCGAGAGGTGCGGGACCTCGCAGCGAGCCTCGGCATCCTCGTCGCCGACGACGACGTCCTCCGCTGTCCGGACGGCAGCGAGCTCGCCTCGGTCACCGGCGGGGCGGGCGACACCGCGCCGCGCCTCGGGTGCCTGACCCGTACGGCGACCGCGACGCTTCCCCTCGCGTGCCCGGCAGGCTCGGTACCGCTCTTTCCTTCGTCCGGCGCGCCCGGCGCAGCGACCTGCAGCCGCGTCATCGCGGCCGGTTCTTCGACCGGAGCTCCCGAGCTGGACGTCGTTCGCTGGGTGCAGGCGGTCGTCGGCGCGGACGGAGGCCCGGGATCCCCTCCTCTATGCAGAGCGTGGGAGCGCGCGCCCGGCCTCCTCGGATCGGCGACCGGACTCGACGCGCGATTCACCGTCGCGCTGCGCTTCCCGGACAACGACGTGAGCATGGTCGTCGCCGAGGTGAGAAGCCCCGACGCGGCAGCGGCGGTCGAGCTCGAGCATGCGCTGGCTCCGATGATCGAGGCGCTTCGTGCCCTGGGCGGAACGGCGCGGCAGGCGGCGATCACCACCACCGTCCGCTGCGGGGGGGCAGGGGAGGCCAGGCCGCGCGGCGGAGCTCGACCGTCCTCGGGTCCGGCCGAAAACGATCACGAAAAATGAGCAACCGGTGCTAGGTTAGGTCCCCTTCGCGCGTGGCCGGATTCGGGGTTTCGGGGAATTCCACGCGCGATTGTGGCATCGGTGATGGAGACGCGAGGGTTCCCGTGGACAGTGATCTCGCAGATGCGGTCGAGGGGCTCAAGGAAGTCTTCCAGAAGCGAAAGCTCGAATGCGCGTTCGGTAAGGCCGACAAGGCGCTCGTCGAGGACCTCCGCAAGCAGCTCCGCATTCCTTCGCGTTTCCGGGCGTTTCTCATCGGCGCCGACCCCCTGAAGGTCGAGACCGTGACGCCGGTCGAGCGCGTCCGCCTGATGCCGGCCGCGGAGCTCCTGAAGGCCCAGACGGTCATCACCTCGCCGCCGGAAGGCGCGACGCCGTCCCTCGACTGGAAGGCCGGCTGGGTGGTCATCGCCGAGAGCTCGCTCCTTGGTGACCCGTACTTCCTCGATACGTCGAAGCCCGACCCCGAGGGCGACTGCCCGGTGTACAC
>JAYTZB010001126.1:0-3857 GCA_043742085.1 Polyangiaceae bacterium | reverse complement strand
CGAGCACCGGGTCCATCGCGTCTTCGTTCGGCGTGGAGAGAAGATCGTCGGCGTCTTCAGCACGCGCGATGCGCTGCGGGTGGTGCTCTTCCGTCGCGTGGAGACGCCGATCAGGGACGTCATGACGACGCCGGTGGAGACCATCGGCATCGGTGACGTCATCGACGACGCGGTCGCGAAGCTCGACGCGACCAACGTTCGCGGCCTCGTCGTCATCGACGGCAAGCGGCCGGTCGGCGTCTTCACGCAGATGGAGGCCATCCGCGCGCGCGCGCTCACGCCCGAGCTGCGCCTCCGACCCGTCGAGGAGATCATGAGCTACGAGACGATCAACCTCGACGCCGACACGCCGCTCTATCGCGCGGCAGGCCACGCGATCGCGACGAAGGTGCGTCGAATCCTGGCCGTCGACGGCAAGAGTCTCGCGGGCATCGTGACCGGCTACGACCTCGCGCACGTCCTCGCCGCACGCTGAGCGCGGCTCGCGTGGCTAGCTCGCCGAAGCTCGATGCTCCCGCGCGCTCAGCGGCGTTTGCCCTTCTTGCCGGCCTTGCGTCCACCGCCACCGCCACCGCCACTCTTCTTTCCCTTCGGCGCAGGCCCGCGCGCCGGGCCACCACCGCCACCGGAAGCGCCGCGTCCGCGCTCGCCGCCGCCCGCGCCGCCGCTGCTCGCACCGGCGCGTCCTCGATCGGTGCCGCGCGCAGCGGGCCCGCCGCGATCGCTGCCGGGACGGCCGCGACCACCGCCGCCACCACCACCACCACCCGCACCGCGCTTGCCGAACGGAGCGCCGGGGCCGCCGCCGGGGCGTCGGCCGCCGCGGTCCGCGCTCTCGCGACGCGCGAGCGCGTCGTCGGCTGCGTCGGCCTCGCTGCGAACGCGCTTGGCGTAGACGGTACGCCGCAGGATCGCGCAGTCGGTCACGTCGACGAGCATCCGGTCGCCGAGGCGGATGGCATCGCCCGAGCGCGCGCTCGTGGCCATGAGCCCGTCGTCCTCGATCTGGAACTCGGCGCCCAGGTCCTCGAGCTTGACCATCACGTCGACGAACGGCTCGTCGAGCGTCACGAACGCGCCGGTCCCGACGAACGCGGAGACCGTGCCCTCGTAACGCTCGCCGATGTGATCGATCATGAAGAAGCAGCGGTAGATGTCGACGATCTCGCGCTCGACCTCCATCGCGCGACGCTCCGCGAGCGACGACTGCGTCGCCGCCTCGGTGAGCTTCTCCATGTCGGCGACCGCCTGGAGGCGCTTCCTCCGTGCCTTCTCGTCGGGATCGACCGCGGCGTGCACGATGCGATGAACGACGAGGTCGGGATACCGGCGGATCGGCGACGTGAAGTGGAGATACGCCTCGGAGGCGAGGCCGAAGTGGCCGAGGTTGGACACGTCGTAGGTCGCCTGCTTCATCGAGCGAAGGAGCAGGTTGTTGAGGACGCTCGAGAGCGGATGCGTCGCGAACACCTTGAGGAGCTCGGCGAGGCCCTTGGGCGTCTGCGTGTTGTCGGCGTCGAACTCGACGCCGAGCATCTCGCACATGGCCGAGAGCTTATCGAGCTTCTTGGGATCGGGCGGGAGGTGGACGCGATAGACGCCCGGCAGCTCGTGCTCGAGCAGCCAGCGCGCGACCGCCTCGTTGGCGAAGATCATCAGCTCCTCGATGAGCTGGTACGCCTTCTTCATGCCGGGATCGCCGGAGCGCTTGCTGATCGAGATGGGCTTGCCCTCCTCGTCGAGCTTCACGACTGCCTCGGGGAGATCGAAGTCGAGCGCGCCGCGCTTCATGCGCTTGTCGCGCAGCATGCGCGAGCACTCGGCCGCGACCTTGAGGCCCTCGACCATCGCGTCGGCCTTGGGATCGCGCGGCGGCAGCTCGGTGAATCCGAGCGCGCGGGCCACGCCGCCGTACGTCAGCTTCGCGGCGCTCTTCATGTAGCCGCGGATGAGCCGCGTCTTCTTGATGGTGCCGTTCTTGTCGAGCACCGCGTGGACGCACAAGCAGAGGCGCGTCACGTCGGGCAGGAGCGAGCACAGGTTCGACGACAGCGCGCGCGGCAGCATCGGGATGGCGCGATCGGGCAGGTAGATGCTGCAGCCACGCGCCTTCGACTCCTCGTCGATGGCGGTGCCGGCGAGCACGTACGAGCTCACGTCGGCGATGGCGACCCACAGCTCGTAGCCGCCGTCCTTCGTGCGCTCGACCCAGACCGCGTCGTCGTGATCGCGCGCGTCCTCGGGATCGATGGTGGGCAGCGGGATGTGCGTGAGGTCCTCGCGGCCCTTCAGCATCTCCTCGGGGACAGTGACGCCGTAGGCCTCGGCCTCCTCGATGGCTTGCGCGCTGTGGATCTCCTCGATGCCGTGCACCAGGATGATCTTGCGCGTCTCGACGGAGAGCTCGCCGGGAGCGCCGAGGACGGCGATGAGCTTGCCCTCGGGGTTCTCGTCGTTGCGCTCGGGGAAGCGTGTAATCTGCACGACGACCACCTGGCCGTCCTTGCCGCTGTTGCCTTCGCCCTCGTTGCTGGTCTTGTCGATCTCTTCCGTGAGGACCACGGGGCCCTTCATGCGCGGGTCGTCGAGCTCGACCCACGCGCTCTTGCCGCGACGGCGGAGGATGCCGGAGACGCGCGCCGAGCCGCGCGCCTTGATCTCGACGATGTGCCCTTCGGGCCCGCGTGAGCCGCGCGCGACGATGTCGATGATGACGTGATCGCCGTGCATCGCGCCGTTGAGGTTCTCGGGCGAGATGTACGCGTCGTCGCCGCTGGCGGTGGGGCTCGCCACGAAGCCGAAGCCGCGCGGGTTCACCTTGAGCACGCCCTCGCGCCGCTCGCGATCGCTGCGCCCGCCGCTCTGCTTGGGCGCGCGCTGCATCGGCTCGGGTGCGGGGGCCTCGCGCTTCGCGTGGGCGGCGCCGTCGCGCTTCGGGTCGGCGGCGACCTGAAAATTCGGCATCTCGCGATCGTTGTCGCGGCTCGGTTGACGTCCGCTCTCGCGGTTGCGCTGAGCGCGTTCGAGCTCGGCGTGCGCGCGTGCCTCCGGGCTCGTGCGGGCGTCGTTGCCCTGACGCGTGGGCCGGCGTCCGGCGTCCTTCGGTAGCGCCTTCAGCGGCTTCTTCTCGCCACCGCCGCCACCGCCGCCAGCACCACCGCCGCGACGATCACGTTCGCGACCGCTGCTTGCGCCGCGATTGTTGCCGCGCGTCGCCGGTGCGCCGGTGTCGGCACGCTTCGCGTAGCCGGTCACGGCCGACGGCCCGTTGCTCTTGAGAGCGACAGGCACCGCGGACTTCTCCAGCTTCTCGGCCTTCTCCGGGTTCTTGTCGGCGGCTCCCAGCCTGAACTTGTCGCCGCGCGCCGTGACCACGCCGTCGAAGACGAGGTCGTCGAGCATGCGGAGCAGGCCGTTCTGGCTGGCCGCCGCGACGCCGAGGCGCTCGGCGACCTCGCCCGCGTCGAGCGCCCGATCCTGGCCCGCGAGCAGTTCGAGCACGGCCGTGCGTGAGGGCAAAGGCTTGCGCATTTGGGCCTATTTACGCGAGGCGGCGCGGCGCGTCCCGGGGAATATTCTGCGTCCGGTCGCGCTACATCGGGTTAAGGTCGGATGCCCGTCGTTTCGCGTAACTTTTTGTCTCGGCCCGGCAAGCTCCATGAGGTCTGCGTGAGAAAGAGCTTTCCCTTCTGGTTGGTCATGTTCGCGTGCGCTGCGGCGCTCGTGGCGTCCTCGCTCCTGCTCGTCGACTACGTGCGCCCGGCGCCGGTCTTCTGCGGCGCCGAGGGCGGCTGCGGCGTCGTGAAGCGCACGGTGTTCGCGTATCCGCTGGGCATCCCCACGCCGCTCATCGGCAT
>JAYTZB010001125.1:0-1591 GCA_043742085.1 Polyangiaceae bacterium | reverse complement strand
TCCTTCACGGTGACGGTGAGCCTTGCTGCGGACTTGTCGACGTTCACGCGATCGGTGAGATCGAGGCCCTGCGGTAGACCCATCTCGTAAACGAGCAGCGCCTCGCTCACCCCCGCACGCGAGTCGGGGATGCGATAGGCGGCGGGCTCGTTCGCGCTCATGACCTGGTTCACGCGCTTGACGACGTCGGCGACGCTGTAGACGTGCTCGACCTCGGGCTGCGCGCGGAGCCAGCCACCGAAGTCGTCGAGGTGACGGAGATACGCGGGCTCCACGATGCCCGACGGACCCTCGCTGCCCACCTGGTACTCGAGGCGGTAGATGCCCGAGAGGTTCGCCATCGTGAAGTCGACGTCGCGCCGGAACGGGATCGACTGGTCGAAGTAGCGAACGAACTGGTCGTTGGTCTCGAGCCGCGAGGCCTGCCAGCCGCCGATGACCGTGACCACCACCGTGGCGACGAGCAGCGGAATGCGACGGCGCACCACGAACGCAGCCACCCGCGCCATCGCGGTGGGGCGAGCGTCGACCTCCTCGGCGAGCGCGCTCGCAGACTTTCCGCGAGCTTCGATGGGGAGGAGCACGAGGAGCGCCGGCAGCACGGTGAACGAGTAGACGAACGCCGCGGTCACGCCGAAGGACGTCATGTTCGCGAGGTGCGTCACCGGCGGGGCGTCCGAGTAATTGAGGCAAACGAAGCCCACGATGGTGGTGAGCCACGTGTACGTGATGGCCTCGAGGTTCTTGGTCAGCGACAGCACCACCGCCTGCCGGCGGGTCTTGCCCTCGCGCATCGCCTCCATGGTGGCGAGCACGATGTGGACGCCGTCCGCCACCGCGACCGTCAACACGATCATCGGCGCCGCGACCGCGGGCGGGGTGAGCGGATAGTGGAGCCAGCCCGCGACCGCCATCGACATCGCGGCCGACACCCCGATGACGGCCGCGACGGCGAGCGTCGCGAGCTTGCTGCGCATCACGAAGGCCATGCCGAACAGCATCACCAGCACCATGAGCGGCATCATCACGGCCATGTCGCGGATCGAGGCCTGCATGAAGGCGTCGTTCATGAACGCCATGCCCGAGGCGCGGATGTCGAGATCGGGATGCCGGGCGCGAACCGCGTCGACGGCCTTGCGCGCGGCCTCTGCCGACTCGGTGACCTCGCGCGGCTCCTTGCCGGGAAGGCGCAGCGTGACGTTCACGGCGGCGGTCCGTCCGTCACGCGCGAGGAGGCTGCCGGCGAGGAGCGGCTCCGCGGCGGCAGACGCGCGAATGTGCTCGAGCGCGGCCGCATCGAGCGTGCGCGCATCACCCGGCACCAGCTCGGCGACCGTGATCTCGTCGCCGTCCTTCGCCTCGGGATGCTGGAAGTTGGTGAGCGAATCGACGCGCGTCGCATACGGCAAGGTCCAGCCGATACGGGTCAGCTCCTGGATGGCGGCGAGCGGATCGGTCTGGAAAATAGCGGCATCGTGAGGCTCCTTGGCCTTCACCACGAAGAGCACGTTGTCGGTCTTCGTGAACGTGCTCTCGAGCCGCTCGAAGGCGGCGAGCCCGGGATCGTCCTTCGAGAAGAAGATGCGGTAGT
>JAYTZB010001124.1:0-6162 GCA_043742085.1 Polyangiaceae bacterium | reverse complement strand
GCCGGCGGCTCCGGTGAGATGCCCGGCCCCACCGGCTCGGGCGTCTCGTACAACCGCGTGCCCTTCCACATGGTGGCCAACGACGGCAACATCATGGAGCACACGGTGCCGTTCGACGGCACGGTCGACCTCGACGGCTCGGGCAACCCGCTCACGTACAAGGGCACGCTTCCCGTCCAGGGCATCGCGGAGCGCTACGACATCGTCGTCGACTTCGCCGCCGGCGGCCTCGCGCCCGGCGACAAGCTCTACTTCGTCAACACCGCCGAGCATCAGACGGGCAAGGGCATCAACCAGAAGATCCCCGTCCAGGACATCCTCAGCGAGAAGTACAAGCCGGTCGCCTCGGCCACCGGCTGGACCGGCGGCGACCCGGGTGTCACCAAGATCCTCGAGCTTCGCGTCGTGTCCTACGCGGGCACCGATCTCAGCATGAACCCCGCGGACTACACGGCGGGCAAGAAGACCATGATCCCGCTCGCCATCAACCGCAACGACCCGCGGTTGCAGACGGCGGCCGTGCATCGCACGTTCGACTTCGGGCGCAGCAACGGCACCGACGAGTCACCGTGGACCATCAAGACCAACGGCGGCGTCGGCCTCAACATGGACCCGCGCCGGATCTCGGCTGCGCCGCGCCTCGGCACCGGGCCCACCCAGGGCGGCTACGTCGGCACCAACGCCGCCGGTGACGACAACGTCGGCGCGCTCGAGATCTGGCAGCTCAACGGCGCCGGCGGATGGAGCCATCCCATCCACATCCACTTCGAGGAAGGCATCGTCCTCGCGCGTGGCGGTGCACCGCCACCCGCGTGGGAGACCTGGGCACGCAAGGACGTCTACCGCATCGGTCCCGAGAGCGACTCACGCACCGACGTGACGCTCGCCATCCGCTTCCGAGAGTTCGCCGGCACCTTCATGGAGCACTGCCACAACACGCAGCACGAGGATCACGCGATGCTCCTGCGCTGGGACATCGAGCATCCCGGCCAGACGCAGCTCATGCCGGCGCCGATGCCGACCTGGGACGGCGTCACCTACGTCGACTCTGCCGCGCTCCCCACGTTCCGCACCGGTGACGGCATCGGCATGGTCGCGGGTGGCAGCGGCGGCAGCGGCGGCGGCGGCGGTGGTGGTGGCGGTGGCGGCATTCCGGTGCCCACGCCGACGTCGACCGGAACCGTTCCGCCCCCGGCCCCCACGGGCACGGTTCCGACCCCGGTGCCGACGGCGACGGCGACCGCCACCGTGCCGACGCCGCCCGCACCTCCCGCGCCCACGGCCACCGTCTCGATCGGCGCCGGACGCGAGCGGACGATCGCCGTCCCCGCGATCGGCGCGAACGGTCGCAAGACGCAGAACCTTCCCCCCATCCAGCCCTTCCTGGTCCAGTGATGAAGCCGCACCGCACGTCGATGAAGTGGAGAACACGCCGCCGGCCCCTCGCGGTGCTGGTGAGCTGCGTGCTCGCGTCGCTCGTGGCGTCGACCGTCGGCTGCAAGGGCGCCGACGACCAGAGCGACACGGCGGCAACGCAGGGCGGCGGCGCGAACGATCTCACGCGCGCCAGCAACCCCGAGGCCGAGCTCCCGATCAACGTGCTCCAGTCGATGAAGGGCATCCGGCCCAAGGAGCCCCGCGACCTCGACACCATCGTCCGCGATCGCAAGGCCGCCATCGCCCTCGGCAAGGCGCTCTTCTGGGACGTGCAGGCGGGCAGCGACGGTCAGGCGTGCGCGAGCTGCCATGCCCACGCCGGCGCGGACAACCGCACCACGAACCAGCTCAGCCCCGGCCTCAACAACATCGCCGGCGGCAACAAGAGCCAGACGTTCGATCCCGTCGCGAGCAAGGGCAAGGGCGGACCGAACTACACGCTCACCGCGAAGGATTTTCCGCTCCACCAGCTCTCCGACGTCAACGACCCGAACTCGACGGTCACCTTCGACAGCGACGACGTCGTCTCCTCGCAGGGCACCGTCCGCCGCCTCTTCGTGTCGACGACGAGGTCGAGCGACGGTCGCGACACCTGTACCGACGAGCCCGACATCTTCGAAGTCGGCAACAAGACCATCCGTCGCGTCCCCCCGCGCAACACGCCGACCAACATCAACGCGGTCTTCTTCGATCGCCTCTTCTGGGACGGCCGCGCGAACAACACGTTCAACGGCGTCTCGCCGTTCGGTCCGCGCGACAAGGCGGCGACCATCCTCGAGCGCCAGGCCAACGGCCAGCTCCGCGAAGTCCAGATCCGTCTCGAGAACGCCGCCCTCGCCTCGCAGGCGGTCGGTCCGATCCTCAGCGGCTTCGAGATGTCGTGCGAGGGCCGGACGCTCCCCGACGTCGGACACAAGCTGCTCCAGCTCCGGGCGCTCTCCCTCCAGGACGTCGCGGGCGACGACAGCGTGCTGGGCGTCCTCTCCGCGAAGAAGACCGAGAAGACCGACAAGGACAACGTGAAGGCCGAGAAGGCCAAGGCGAAGGGCCTGACCGCGACCTACGAGGAGCTCGTCAAGCAAGCCTTCGTCCCGAAATACTGGGACGCGACGGGCAAGCCCGCGAAGGGCTATTCGCAGATCGAGCGCAACTTCAGCCTCTTCTGGGGCCTCTCGATCATGATGTACGAGGCCACGCTCGTCTCCGACGACGCGCCGATCGATCGCTACCTCGACGGTGACAAGACCGCGCTCACGCCCCAGCAGATCTACGGAAAATCGCTCTTCGAAGGTCAGGCGGGCTGCATCAACTGCCACCACGGCCCGGCCATCAGCGGCGCCGCGTTCTCGTTCGCGAAGGAAGCGAACGAGACGAACCCCATCGAGCGCATGGCGATGAACGATGGTCGCATCGCGCTCTACGACAACGGCTACTACAACATCGGCGTTCGCCCCACGGTCGAGGATCGCGGCGTCGGCGGCGACGATCCCTGGGGCAATCCGCTCTCTCTCGCCCGCGAGGCGAAGCGCGCGGCCGGCGGCATCCCGGCGCCCGAGAACCTCCGCTTCGACAACGCGCGCTTCCTCCTCAACCGTGGCTCTCCGCCCGGCGTCGGTGAGCGCGAGGCGACCGATGGCTCCTTCAAGACTCCCTCTCTGCGCAACGTCGAGCTCACGGGTCCCTACTTCCATAACGGCGGGCAGGCGACGCTGGAACAGGTCCTCGACTTCTATAATCGCGGCGGCGACCGTCGCGGCGGCACGCTCCTCACCTTCGACGGCGAACAGATCGTCACTGGCGCGGACTCGACCGCGCTCGGCGACAACCAGTCGAACATGGGCGCGGACATGCAGCGCCTCTTCCTCACGCCGCAAGGCAAGGCGGCGATCGTCGCGTTCCTCAAGTCCTTCACCGACGAGCGTGTGCGTTGGGAGAAGGCGCCGTTCGATCATCCCTCCATCGACCTGCCCAACGGCGTGACGACCGAGGCGATGGATTCCACGAATTCGTCGTCCACCGGCGGCAAGAAGTGACCAGGACCATCATGAACAAGCACCTCACGATCTCGGTTCTGGCGCTTCCGTTCCTGCTGCTCGCGGCCGGGGATGCCAAGGCCGCGGCGACGCAGGCCCCGATCTTCCTCGCCGAGATCGAGAGCTTCAAGCTCTCGCCCGACTGCAGCGACGACTTCTGCACCGCCACCCTAATCGTGGCCGGTGAGACCGTGGTCCTTCCGCAGAACCTCCTCATCGACCTGCCTGCAAATCGCCTGACCGCGAAGCAGATCTTTGCTCAAGCTCCCGCCGATTGCGTCGCGCGGGGAGAGAGCGGGCTCGCCGCGAGCGATGAGTGCTCGGGCGGTCATGGCGGATTCGTCACCCTCGCTGCAAACCGAACGCGCTGCGGCCAGGTCATCGCCGGCGACGTCTTCATCCAGAAAGGCGTCACCGCGCTGAGCGGCGACGTCACGTACATCAACTATGACGAGGGCTGGTTCCGCCTCGACGGCGTGAAGGGCGACCCCACGCAGGGCACGCTGGTGCGCTTCAACGACCCGTCCGGGGGGCAGTCGATCCAGACGGGCCCCGGCTGTTCGGGCGGCCCCAACTGCAGCGCCGATCCGCGCTTCACCAACGACCCCATCAACTACACGCTCAGCTTCCTCAGCGGCTATCCGCTGTGCATCCCGAGCTCGGTCGTTCCCGTCGACGACAACGGCGCGTTCACCACGGGACGCCGCACCGGCGCCGATCGCGTAACGGGCGTGGGCGATCCCTTCTGCCCCGCCACGAATCGGCCCAACACGCTCATCGATCCCGTCTCCAACGACTCGACGCGCTTCGCGCCGCTCAAGGTCGGCGACAACGTCTTCGTGAACGGCAACTTCGAGAACGTGGGGAACGTACGCTTCCTCTCGGCGCACGCGGTCACCGTGAACATCGGCCTCCAGACGTACAACGACGTCACGCAGCCGGACTTCGTGCAGATCGTCGAGACCGTCTGGGACATGCCCAACTTCGGACGCGACCGCGCTCGCTTCCGCGCGCTCGGCCAGGGCACGCTCCCCGGCTCGAGCAAGGCGCCCCAGTTCGGTAGCGACCTCGACATCTTCGCGGTCCGCGTCAGCCCCGTCGAAGGCAAGAACCTCTACGACCCCATCGCCTCGACCTACAACAACCCGGGCACGAAGGGCCTCGGAAGCCGACCCACGGGCGTCAACATCTGGCGCATCGACTACGACGTGACGTTCCCGCCGCTCGCCGCGAAGCCCAACGAGCCGTGCACGAACCTCCTCAACGCGGGCTTGCTCGTCGGCGCGGCCGCCGAGAAGTGCGCGCAGGGCGGCACCATGCAGGAGAACTTCTCGGTGCTGAGCCCCGTGTCACGCGAGGTGATGGCGCGCACGCGGCACAAGACGGACGCCATCATCTGGGCTGCGGCCGGCGGACCCCCGGTGCCCGTCGTGCTCGATCTGCTCGGCAATCCCGCGAACCAGGGAGAATACACGCGTCCCCTCGGCATCAGCCTCGGCGGGCTCGAGCCTCCCGCTGCCATCGAGTCGGACCTGAACCTCGCCGCGCAGCCCTTCGTGTTCGAAGGCCTGCCGTGGTTGCTCGATCGTCGCGTCGGCCCGGGCGGATGCTCGGTCACCGGTTGCGAGCCGCTCGCCACGTTTCCGCCCGGCGCGCTCGCCGCCAATTCGTTTCCGTTCTCCGGTCGTGACCCGAACGCCGTGGTGAGCACGCTGGTCGGCGCGCTCAGCATCGTGCCGGTGCCGGGCCGTCCGATGACGTACTTCACGCAGTCGCCGACGGGCAGCCTGCAGGCGGCCGTCCTGCCGGTCCCGATCGACGACCAGTGCCCGGCCGGGACGGTCGTGCGATGATTTTCCAGTCGAGGATCGGAGCAGTCATGAAGACGCAGTTCGTAATCGTGAGGGGCGTCTTCTCGGGCATGTTGCTGCTGACCGCTTCCTGCGGCGTGCTCGGCGCTCAGGCCGAGGACAACAAGGAGAGCACCACCACTGCGACGGGCCTCTCGAACGTCACGTCGATGCCGTGCGCCATCGGCGGCGGCTCGTGCAAGGCAGCCTCGGAGTGCTCGATCGGGACGGGCTCGCTGGGATCGAGCAAGTACAACTGCGGCGGCAGCCGGCGCGTGTGCTGCTTCACCACGTGCGGAAGCGAGCCGGAGAACGTCGAGTGCTGCAACGCGAATCACACGTTTGCGCCTCGTCCGCTCTGCCAGGACGGGAAGCTCACGTGCGCGGCCGGTCAGACGAAGGTGCCGATCGGCACGTGCGTGAACGGCGCCTCCGCTCCCTGAACCCGGGCAACGCAGCTCAGAAGCGCGAGACGATCATCGCGATGATGTAGAGCACCAGCGCGGCGCCCCAGATGCCCGCGCGGATGCGCATGTGCTCCCGCCACGCCCAGAAGGGCGCGAGCGGCGCGACGACGAACGCGACGAGCGCGCGCCAGCGCGGCGGCCTCCAGGCGAGCCCGTACGTGATGGTGACATGGGCCGTGATGAACAACGCCAATGCGAGGACCAGCGTTGCGACGACGATCAGGTCCTTCACTGCGGGCCCATCCTAGGCGAAGAGTCACTCCCCGCGTCGACGAGTCCGCCGTCCGACGCTTCGACCCCGGTGGTCGGCGGACCGTGTCGAGGCTCGGTGCCGGTCGGCGTCGCGCCGGTCGGCGTCTCCGGAGAGCCTTCGCC
>JAYTZB010001123.1:0-2561 GCA_043742085.1 Polyangiaceae bacterium | reverse complement strand
CGACGAGCGCGCAGTGCTGCGCGACCAGGTTCGAGAGGCTGCGGTGCTCGACGAGCGCACCCTTGGGGACGCCGGTCGTACCCGACGTGTAGATGACATACGCAGCCTGGCGTGGGGAGCACGGCACGCCGACGTCTTCGGGGGCCTCACGTGCGAGCTCGCCCCGCGTTGCGTCGTCGTCGAGGACGATCACCGGGCCCGCCAGCGCGTGGCGCGAAGCGAGGTCGCGCGTCGTGATCACCAGCGTCGCCTCGACGTCGGTGACGATGAACGAGATCCGCGCCGGCGGATGGGCAGGATCCAGCGGCACGTACGCCCCGCCGGCCTTGAGCACCGCCAGCTGAGCGATGATCATCTCCGTCGAGCGCTCGCACAGGACGGCCACGCGTGACTCGGCGCCGACTCCTCGGCGTCGCAGCACGCGCGCGAGCCGGTTCGCGTGGGCATTCAGCTCGCCGTACGTGAGCCGCGTCGCGCCGCTGACGAGCGCGGTCTGGGCCGGTGCGCGGCGTGCCTCCCGCTCGAATGCGAGGTGGACCGGCGTCTCGTCGAACGGGCGTGCGACGTCGTTCCATTCGCGCAGCACGCGATGCAGCTCCGCTTCACGCATCAACGGAAGTCGCGAGAAGGGCTGATCCGCCGCCGCCAGCGCGGCTTCGAGGAACACCACGAAGTGCTCGCCGAAGCGCTCGACGGTGGAGCGATCGAAGAGCGCCACGTCGTACTCGAGCGTGCCGTGGAAGCCATCCGCGCCCTCGACGAGCTCGAGCGCCAGGTCGAACTTCGAGACCTCGAACGGAGCGGGCAGTCGCGCCATCGTCGCCGTGCCGAGCGAGAGGGGCGAGAGAGACGCGGTTTGCAGCGCGAACATCGCCTGGAAGACCGGCGTACGACTGGCATCTCGCGCCACGCGCAGCCGGTCGACGAGCTGCTCGAACGGAAGATCCTGGTGCGCGTACGCCGCGACCGCAGAGCGCTTGACCCGGCGTACGAGCTCGACGAACGACGGGTCACCTTCGAACGACGTCCGCAGCGGTAGCGTGTTGACGAAGAAGCCGACGACGCCCTCGAGCTCTCGGCGCGTGCGGTTGGCGACGGGCGTACCGACGACGATGTCGTTCTGACCGGACCAGCGCGCGAGCAATCCCTGGAACGCGGCGAGCAACACCATGAAGGGCGTTGCGCCCTGGCGGCGACCCAGCGCGCGGACGCGTCCCGATGATTCGGCGGGCAGGCGAAGCGCGATGCGGGCACCACGATGCTGCTTCGTGACGGGATGGGGGCGATCGGTGGGGAGCTCGAGCGCTGCTGGAGCCCCCGCGAGGTGCTCGCTCCAGAACGCGATCTGCGGTGCGAGCGCCGCGTCGTCGAGCGCCGCGCGTTGCCACACCGAAAAATCGGCGTAGACGGTGGGGGGCGCACCGAGCGGTGAAGGCAAGCTCGCGGCGCACGCTTCGTACAGCGCGGAGAGCTCGCCGACGAGGAGCTCCATCGACCAGCCGTCGGTCGCGATGTGGTGTACGGCGAGCACGAGGACGTGTGTGGTCGCGTCTCTTCGAACCAGTGTCGCGCGGACGACCGGACCGCGCGCGAGATCGAAGGGGACGTGGATCTCTCGCCGAACGGCCTCGTCGAGGGCCTCGTCCGAGGCAACCTCCACGCGGTGCAATCGGAGATCGAAGGTCGATTGAATGGCCTGGTACGGCACACCGTCCACGGCGACGAACGTGGTGCGCAGCGCCTCATGTCGCGCGACGAGCTCGCGGAGCGCGCGCTCCAGCGCCGACGCGTCGATCGCGCCTTCGACCCGCAGCGTCAGGGCGAGGTTGTACGTGGCCGAGCCCGGGTCGAGCTGGTCGAGGAACCAGAGTCGTGCCTGCGCAAACGACGCCGGTAGCAGCGGCGTGCGCTCGACCCGCCGGAGGGGAAGGTCCGCGCCGGATGGCCGCGCGCTGCGGACGCGCTCGGCGAGCGCGGCCACCGTGGGCGACTCGAAGAGCGTCGTGATGGCGACATCCGCCTCGAGGATGCTCCGGATCCTCACGCTGACCTGCGTGGCGCGGAGGGAGTGACCGCCGAGAGCAAAGAAGTCGTCGTGGACGCCGACGCGCTCGAGGCGGAGCACGTCGCGGAAGATCGCGGCGATGGCCTCCTCGACGGCATCGCGAGGAGCCACGTAATTCGCGCGATGGATCTCGGAGAAATCCGGCGCCGGCAACGCCTTGCGATCGAGCTTGCCGTTCGGGCTCAGCGGTAGCGCGTCGAGCGCGACGAACGCGCTCGGGACCATGTAGTCAGGGAGCCGCGCGAGCAGGAACGCACGAAGGTCATCGCTCGCGAGAGACGTCCCGCCTCGGGTCACGACGTATCCCGCGATGCGAACGTCGCCATCCGCATCCGTGTGCGGCTCGACGGCGACGGCGCTCGCGTCGGGATGCTGGGCGAGCACGCTCTCGATGTCCGCGAGCTCGACGCGAAACCCACGGACCTTGACCTGTCGATCGCTGCGTCCCGCGAACTCGACGTCGCCCGACGGCCGGTAGCGCCCGAGATCGCCGGTG
>JAYTZB010001122.1:0-1638 GCA_043742085.1 Polyangiaceae bacterium | reverse complement strand
CGTGGTGATCTGGAACGAGGTGGTCGCGGTGACCGACTCGACGTCGAACCTCCCGTCGTGGTCCTTGTCCTGCCGCTCACGCGACGCGATCTTGCCGTTGCCCGTGATGGTGACGTTGGGCGCGAAGTCCGTGAGCGCGATCGGGGCCGCGAGACGCTCCGCGGCCTCGACCATGCGATCGGGCTTGCCGTCGCCGTCGTCGTCGTAGAGCTCGAAGGTCGCGCCCGCGAGGTCCGAGAAGCGATCGATCTTCCCGTTGCCGTCCTCGTCGGCGTACACGAGCGCTCCCGCCGAGAGCGTGTCGGTCCCGCCGCTGCACTTCTCGCGGCGCATCAGCTCGGCGCCCTTCGCGTCGTCGTAGCGCACGATGGTGCAGCTCTTGCCGCTTGCGCCCAGGTTCAAGATCGGATCCCGCGCGATCGCCGTCGCGTTCTGCGCGATGAGTGCGTCGATGCTGGAGCCGATGGCGCTGTCGGAAGGCACCGCGATGGGCGCCGGAAGCTTTCGCTCGAGGGAGCTCGCGACGTGCTTCACCTCCGCGGAGGCTGGGCCGGCCTCCGGGGCCGGGTCTTCCGCGCACCCGACAGCGGCGGCAGCGGTGAGGACGACGAGAGCAAGAGCGACCGAGCGGGTGAGCGTCTTCATCGCAGGTCCGTGGTGCGAGTCACGTGCCACGCGCCGCGCCGCGTTTCCTCGGCGATTTTCCGGGGCCGCCGACGCGCGATGACTTTCGTCCTCGCGCGTCGGGCTCCTCAGCTGCGGTCCGCTCGCCTCACGGGCGCGCCCGTCAGATGGTGGTGAGCGCGGGGGACTTCCAGAGTCCGTGCAGTGTGCACCATTCGTAGGCGGTCACCGAGCTCACGCCGAGCGGCAAGGTGAACTGCACGGTGGGCGGCGCGGCATCCGTCGACGCGAACTCCCAGAGCCCGACGACGGTATCGACGCCGTTCACGAGCGCGCGCAGATAGACCGTCGTGATGTAGTGGGTCTGCGGGGTGCCCGCGTCCGCCTTCACGCCGCCGTCGCCGCCGTCGCCACCGTCACCGGCGTCTCCAGCGTCGGCGATCCCCGCGTCCGCGTCGGCCGCCGCGTCCTTGACGCCGCCGTCGCCGCCATCGGGCGCGCCAGCATCGACGCCGTTCGTGCCCATCACGTGCTCGACGGTGACCTGCACGCGAGACTGCCCGTTGACCTGGACGATGCTCGCCCTCGGCTCGTGGCTGTTCTCCTTGCCGGTCATCACGCCGGCGTCGCCGCGTTTGAACTCGCCGCGTCCGTAGACGCGCATCTGCTCCGCCTGAAGCTGCTTCACGCGCGACTCCCAGACCTGATTGGGCACCTTCGGGATGTCGGCGCCGGTGTCGACCGGAGGGCTGGTGCCGGGTACGTGCTCGTTCTGATCGGTGGGCGGCGGGCTGCCTGCGCTGGGCGACCCGGTGCCGCCGGTGAGCCTGGCGGGCGTGGGACCCGGGTCGGAGCATGCGCCGACGACGCGGCCGAGCGCCATGGCGCCGATGCTCACGACGAGCGTGTGGAGTAGGGCGCGCCGGTCGAGCGTCGCAGTCTTGGTCTTCATGATGATCTCCCCGAAGCTCTGCACAGCATCTCGCATGCCGGCGGGCGGCGCCGAGAAATCGA
>JAYTZB010001121.1:0-3562 GCA_043742085.1 Polyangiaceae bacterium | reverse complement strand
GCTCAGGAGCACGTAGGGCCGAGCGGCGTCGAGCGTCTTGCCGTTCTTGAACGGCGGTGACGTGGCGCCGTCACCTTGATTGGGCGCGAATGTGATCGTCCCCTCCGTGTCGGTGAGCGAGCCGCCGGAGATGGCGGCCACCGGCTCGATGGTGACGAGCGTCGAGAGGCGGATCTCGGCGCCGAGCCCGAGGCGGAAATACTCGAGGCCGCTCATCTTGTAGGTCTCGGTGCCGTTCGACACCGTGACGGTGCGCTTGCCGATCGAGATGTCGCTCAGGAACGCGACCGTATCGACGTCGCCGCTGAGGAAGCGGAGGCCGAGGCCGTAGAACTCGGTCGAAGCCGTCGCGTTGGCGACGCCATCCAGGCGATGGCCCGGCAGCAAGAAACCGTGCTCCCAGAACACGTACGGGATGTAGCGGTGCGAGATGCGCGCGCCGATGTCGAGCTGCGGGCCGAAGCCGTTGCCGACGAGGTTGCCCGTCGATTCGGAGTCGCCGCTCGGGTAGCGGTAGAACTGGAAGCCGTAGCCCATGTAGCTGACGCGCGGGCCCACCCAGAGCGAGAACTTCGGCGCGTGCGTCGCTTGCTCCGGCTCGACGTAGTCGACGGGCGGCGGAGCGGCGCGCGGCGGAGGCTGCTGCTGGTAGTACGGCTGCTGCTGTTGCGGCGGCGGGTAGTAACCCGGAGGAGGTTGCTGCCCATAACCCGGAGGCGGCTGTTGCTGCTGCGGATACTGCTGCTGCGGGTACGGCTGCTGCTGCGGATACGGCTGCTGCTGCGGATAGGACTGCGGCGGCGGCTGGTACTGCTGCGGCGGCGGCTGGTTCGGCGTTCCCGGCGGCGGAAGCGGCGGCGGCGGCGCCTGAGCGAAGGCCGGGGAGGCGGAAGAGACGAGCGCGACGACGAGCGCAGGGACGAGCGCAGGGAGGACAGACGACGCGACAGCGAGCGGGGAACGGCGCATGAAGGACTCCTTTGGGAGCAGGCCTCCATCATAGCGCCACCTGACCCCATTTGACGGACCGTCGCGCCGGTGCGAAGACCGCGCCACGTGCAGGGCACGCGCAACCTGGTCGCATCCATGAAGGGAATGAAATCGTTCGGCAGGTACGGGTCGCTCGGGTTCGAGCTGCTCGGCTCGATCGCCGTCGGCTATTACGGCGGCGGCTGGCTCGACAGGCGCTTCGGGACGCATTGGATCGCGTTTGCCGGATTCCTTCTCGGTTGCTACGCCGGCTTCCGGGCGCTCTTCAAGGCTGCCAAGACCATGCAGCGCGACATCGAGAACGACGAGCGCCTCGCGCGCGGCGAGGATCCCTGGGCGCCGAAGCCCAAGGACGACGAGGACCTCGACCTCCCGAACGACGACGCGAAGGACGATCGGAAGAAGGAGAGCCGCGATGCCGACGATGCCAAGCACTGACGCGCCCGAGACGGACGCCGCGAAGGTCGCCGCCATCGGCGCCGCGGTCCTCGGAGCGGTACTCGCGATCGCAGCGCTCGCGGTCTTCGGCACGCGGACGGCGCTGTCGGTGGCGGTCGGGGCCGCCATCGCCGTGGCGAATCTCGTCATGATGAGGGCGCTCGTGAGGGCCATGCTTCGTCCGGCCGAGGAGGAGGCGTTCGCGCAGGCGCAGGCAAACGTCGCTGCGAAGGCAAAGGCCGAAGCGGAAGCCGAAGCCGAAGCGAACGACGCCGAGGACCCGGTCGACCATGCGGCCGAGGGAAGGCGCGGTGCGGCGGCGTGGGGCCTGTTCGGCGTGCTGAAGCTGGTGGTGCTGTTCGGCGGGATCTACGTCCTTTTGACGAAGGGCCTGGTCGACCCTATGGCCCTGGTCGTCGGATACGGCGTTCTGCCTCTCGGGATCGCAGCGAGCAGCCTCTTGTCGGGGCTCGCGCCGCGAAGCCGGCGGCCGGGTCGTGCTCGACCTCGCACCAAATAACGAAAATCCTGCGCGATTCAGGCGGTTTTCCCGGAAAGGCCGACCGTTTCCTCTCCATCGAGATGGACGACTTTTCCTCGCCGATCGTGTTATTGAGCGTCCCGCGACAATGCCGGAGCACACGTCGTTCCTCAGTTACCTGATTGCCATGTTCCCTGCCCTCGGGGAGAACATGCACAACTTCGGGAATTCGTTCCTCGGTAACAGGCCGGTGGATGCGCATGGCGCGGAGCCGCTCGTCGCGAGCTTGCTCGTCGTGCTGGTCCTCGCCGCGCTGGCGCTGAAGGTGAAGAAGGACATCGGCAACTACGAGCAGTCGGTCATCCCCGACGACAAGCTCACGGTGCGGACCTTCTTCGAGATCTTCATCGGCTACTTCTACGGAATGATGAAGGACATGATGGGCCCGACGCGGGCCAAGAAGTTCTTCCCCGTCGTCGGCACGGCCGCCTGCTTCATCCTGTTCTCGAACGTCCTCGGCATGATCCCGGGCTTCCTCCCGCCGACCTCGAGCTGGAACATCACGGCCGGCTGCTCGCTCGTCGTCCTCTTCGCCTTCACCTATTACGGGCTGAAGGAGCAGGGCTTCGACTCGATCAAGCACCTCGCTGGGCCCTGGATGGGCTGGCCGATGCTGCCGATCAACATCCTCATCTTCTCGATCGAGTTCTTGTCGACGTTCATCATCCGCCCCATCACCCTGAGCATCCGCTTGATGCTCAACATCGCGGTCGACCACCTCCTCCTCTCGATCATGCTCGGCATCTTCGCGCTGTTCTTGCCGATCCCGATCATGATGCTCGGCACCCTGGTCGCCGTGGTGCAGGTCCTCGTGTTCTGCCTGCTGACGTCGATCTACATCGCGCTCGCCACCGAGGGTCATGGCGACGATCACGGTGCGCGCGGCGACCACGGCGACCACAAGCACGACGCTGGCGACGCCCACGCCTAAGTCTTTCCCCACGTACGAAAACCAACTAAGACGCGCGCACCAACCATCCCCGCGCGCGTCACGATAGAAAGCTAAGAAGGAGTCTGTAGATGAGCACCCGCAAGTTCGGCCCCGCGGCCCTGGCCTTCGTCGCCGCGTTCCTCGTTCCCCTCGCTGCGTTCGCGCAGGAAGCCGGCAAGGCGGGCGCGAACATCAACGACGTGAAGATGTGGGCAGGCGCGGGCGCCGGCTTCGCGATCGGTCTCGGCGTTCTCGGTGGCGCGCTCGGTCAGGGCAAGGCCGCTGCGGCCGCGCTCGAGGGCATCTCCCGCAACCCGGGCGCCGCCGCTCGCATCCAGACCCCGATGATCCTCGGCCTCGCGCTGATCGAGTCGCTCGTCCTCCTGAGCTTCGTCATCGCGTTCTTCCTCCAGGGCTTCGCCGCCGGCAAGTGAGCCACGGCAGCTGACCTGCGCGCGTCGCGCAGGACGACAGCAGACGCCCGGTCGCTCGCGCTTTCGCGAGCACTGGGCGTTTTGCTTTTCGAACTCTGCGTCAGGGATTGCAAAACGGGCACTCGAACGGTGAAGCCGCCTGCTTCTTCCCGCGTAATGCTCGCTCTTCGCGTCGTCCGCATTCGCTGCATGCGAGGACTTCCGCGCGCGCGGAGTGGGTACGCAGCC
>JAYTZB010001120.1:0-2345 GCA_043742085.1 Polyangiaceae bacterium | reverse complement strand
AGCTTGTGATGGCCGTGCACCATGGCCTCGAGGAGGCGCGTCGACTCCTCGGGCTGCACGCTCTCCAGCATCAGCATCGTGCAGCGCTGCCAGAGGTCGGGCGCCACCGAGCCGTCGACGAGACCGTCCACGAGATCCACGAAGTCGTCGGAGCGCGAGCGCCGGAAGCGCGGCCCCTGGCTGGTGCGGTCGCAGACCGTGGCCGTCGCGCCCGGCTGCTCGAGGTAGAAGACGAGCGCGTCGGCGGAGTTGACCTTCGCCATCTGCTCCGCCGTGAAGGGCCGCTGATAGATACGCCCGCACGACGTCAGGAGCAGCGCCGCGATCACGAGCGCCGCGAGAAGCGCCAGTCGCGGAGCGCGCCGGGAGAGGTCGCTCATCCCCTCTCGTCCGGCAGCGGCGACAGGATGTTGAGCGGCACCGACCTGCGGATCGGCGTGAGAAAGATCTGGATCGGCGAGCGGCACTCGGGGCTCGGCTCTTCCTTGGTGGCGCGCTCGCAGCTCACCGCGTCGCCGGCGGCGCGCAGCACCGAGCGCGTCTGCGCGCTCGAGCCGCCCGCGCTCATGCCGCCGTACTCGGCGCTGCCGCTCACCTTGGCTGCGCCGCCGGCCACGAGCTTGAACGCGCCGATGCTGAGCGCGGTCACGAGATGCGTAGCGCGCGAGCACTCGGCGCCGCTGGTCGCGTCCTCCGCGGCCTTGCCCACCAGCTGGAGCTGACCGGACACGGTGGTCTGCACGTGGAGCGAGCCCGACGTCCTGAGCTGACCGGAGAGCGCCGCGGCCCCGAGCGGCAGCTTCGCGTAGAGGTCGTCCTCGTCCTGGATGTCGGTGGTGTCGATGGAGAGCGTCGTCTTCTTCCAGGCGTACGAGCCGGAGAGCCGGCAGCGATCGATGATCTTGAGATCGCAGCCGGAGTACTCGACGGCGACGGCGCCGCCTTGCAGGAGCGCCTCGAGGCGCGCCTTGTACGACGCGGGCCACTCGGTGACGAGCGGCTGCTCGCGGCTGGCGGCGACGCTGCACTTCGCGAGATGCGAGGTGTCGTGGCCGCCGTTGGGCATCGCGCTCTCGGCGTGCATGGGGCGCCCGCATCCGGCCGTACCGACCACGACCGCGAACGTGGCGAGGGCGAAGGTCGAGAGGGCGCGCTGCATCGCGGTCAGCTTTAGCCGAGATCGCTCATTTGGACGAGGAGGAGGAGGCGGACACGGCGCCGACGAGGTCGGCCTCGGTCTGATCCGGCCCGCCGACCCAGCGGATCTTGCCGCTCTCGTCGGCGACGAACGTGATCGGCATGTCGGACACCCGAAAGCGTCCGGACAGCGCATTTCCAGTGTCGTGGACGATCGGGAACGTGAGCCCGAAGGTGGTGGCGACGTCACGGACGTCGGACTCGCGCTCGTCCTCGGCGATCCCGAGCACGGCGACCTCGGGGTGCTCCTTCGCGAACTGCTGGAACCACGGCAGGCTCCGCTTGCAGGGCTCGCAGTACTTGGCGAAGAACTTCACCACCGTGACCTTCTTGCCGCGCGCGCGCTCGGCGACGGTGTCGAACGTCGCGCCGTCGAGCGTGCGCCGCTTGATCTCGGGCAGCGCCTTCGCCTGCGCGGCCAGCGGCCCGGCGGGAGCGAGCGGATTCTGCGCGTACGACGCGGGCATCGCGGCCGAGCCACACCCGGTGACCGACGCGAGGGACACGAGAAGCGAGAAGGCCGCAACGAGGCGGAGCGAGGCGCGCATGCGCCGAGACTAGGGCTTCAGCTGATCCTGCGGCACCAGGATCATCGCCTGCTGCTGCGCGACGGGAAGCCGGAGCTCGCCGGACGCCGGGACCGCGTAGGTCTTCTGCTCGGGATCGAGCACGTCGACCAGGGTGACGCCGGGCCTGCCCACCTTCATCGCCTTTGCGCCCGCCGCTGTCGTGCTCATGTGGCGGCCGTTGGTGTTGATCACCACCAGCGCGTACTGATCCGCCGCGTCGCCGCCCGTGCGCTCGTAGGCCACGATCCCGGCGTCCTCTTCGGCGTGAACGTTAGGTGTAGAATACACGACCTTGGTGTCGCCACGGCGCAGCGCCGGGTACTTCGCGCGCAGGCGCGCCAGCTTCGACAGGTGGCGGAACGTGTCTCCCGAGGTTGGAAAGCCGGTGTTCCAGAGCACCTCGCGGTTCGACGGGTCGTTGCCGCCAGCGAATTCCTGCTCGGTGCCGTAGTAGACGCACGGGATCCCCTCCTCGGTCATGAGGAGGACGAGCGCGTTGCGGAGGGCGGGCTTGTCGCCGGCGGCATCGAAGAGGAAGCGCGCCACGTCATGGTTGTCCATGAAGTTCACGAGCGACTT
>JAYTZB010001119.1:0-19312 GCA_043742085.1 Polyangiaceae bacterium | reverse complement strand
GGCCTGCGGCTTCTCGAGCCAGCCCGGACGATCGCCGGCGAGCACGACGCCGATGCGCAGCTGCTCGTCCGGGAGACCGTCCCCGCCGCTCTTCGCGGCGAGGAACACCGGACCGATGGTGAACTCGCGCACCTCGCGCTCGCCGTGACGTCGCGCATTCGCGACGGCATCGAGGAGGCCCGGCAGGAGCGTGGTGCGCATCACGGCGTGATGCTCGCCGAGCGGGTTCTTGAGGAGCACGGTGGGCTTGGGAGCGCCGAGGACCTCGAGCGCGCGCGCGGACGTGAAGCCGTACGTGATGGCCTCGGAAAGCCCGACCGCGACGGCGGCATCGCGCGCGCGACGGGCGAGCTCCTCGCGCCCGCCGACGTCGCGGGACGCGCGGATGGCGGGGAGCTGCGCGGGTACGGAGTCCATGCCGCGGACGCGTATGACCTCCTCGACGAGATCGACCTCGCGTCCGAGATCGGTGCGATGCGTCGGCGCGAGGACGTCGACCGAGGCCTCGTCCCTGGCCACGATCTCGCAACCGAGGCGCTCGAGGATGCCCACCGCTTCGCCGAACGGCACGTCGATGCCGAGGAGCTCGGAAAGGCGGCGCGCGCGCAGCTTCAGCGCGCGCCGGGCGGGCGGCGTGGGCTCTGCCTCGATGCGTGTACCTTGCACGTGCATGCGGCCCGCGGCGCGGTGCCCGCCCGCGGTGGCGAGCGTCATGGCGACCGCGTCCTCGAGGACATGGGCCACGTCACCGGGGTCGACGCCCCGCTCGAAGCGGTGGCTCGACTCGGTGTGCATGCCATGACGCCGGCCGGTGCGGCGTACGCTGCGCGGATCGAACCACGCCACCTCGAACAGCACGCGCTTGGTGTCGGCCTGGATCTCGCTCGATGCGCCGCCCATGACGCCGGCGAGCGCGACGGGGCCTTCGCCGTCAGGGCCGTCGCAGATGAGGAGGTCGTCGGCGACGAGCGTGCGCTCCACGCCGTCGAGGGTGGTGATCTTCTCACCGTCCCTGGCGCGACGGACCACGATCTTGTTGCCGCGAACGCGATCGAGGTCGAACGCGTGCATGGGGTGGCCCCACGCGAGCATGACGATGTTGGTGACGTCGACGACGTTCGAGATCGAGCGCACACCGAGCGACTGGAGCCGATAGCGCGTGGCGGTCGGCGACGGACCGATGGCGATGTCGACGACGGCCGCTGCGCCGTAGTGCGGGCAGCGCTCGACGTCCTGCACTTCGATGGTCACGAGATCGCGAACGGCGCCCGCAGCGCCGGCGGCGGGCGTGACGGTGGTCGGCACCTGGAACGGGAAGCCGAAGATCGCGGCCACCTCGCGCGCGATCCCGATGTGGCCGAGGGCGTCCGGGCGGTTCGGGGTGAGGTTCACGTCGAAGACGGTATCGCGCATCGCGGGGTACGCCGCCGACAGCGTGGTACCCGGCTGCGCGGTGGAATCCGCGGGCAGCACGATGATGCCGTCGTGATCCTCACCGAGGCCGAGCTCGTCCTCGCTGCACAGCATGCCTTCGCTCTCGACGCCGGCGATGGCGCGCTTCGCGATGGTCACGTTCTTCGCGGGGAGGTGCGCGCCGAGCGGCGCGAGCACGACGAGACGACCGGGCTCCGGCACGTTGGGCGCGCCGCACACCACCTCTTGCTGAGTCGCTGGGCCCGCGCCGCCGCGCTCGACCATCACGAGACGGAGCCCGCTCTTCGTGGGATGCGGCCGCACTGCGACGACGCGTGCGACGACGCAGGAGTCGGTCGCCGCGCCGTATTCGTGGATGCCCTCGACCTCGAGGCCGACGGCGGTGAGCCGCGCGGCGAGGTCCTTGGGCGTCGCGGTGAGCTGCGGGACCAGCTCACGGAGCCAGTTGTACGAGGCCTTCATCGCGTCATCCTCAGAACTGCGCCAGGAAGCGCGGGTCGTTGTCGAACATCAGCTTGATGTTGGGAATGCCGTAGCGGAGCATCGCGAGGCGCTCGAGGCCCATGCCGAGCGCGAAGCCCGACCACGCCTCGGGATCGATCCCGCAGTTCTCGAAGACCACGGGATGGATCATGCCGCAGCCCAGCACCTCGATGTAGCCGGTGTGCTTGCAGATGCTGCAGCCGGTGCGCGTGCCGTCGGATTGCTTGCAAAATACACACGCGATGTCGACCTCCGCGCCGGGCTCGACGAACGGGAAGTAGCTGGGGCGGAGGCGCACCGGCGTGTTCGGTCCGAAGAGCCGCTCCGCGAACTCGGCGAGCACCCCCTTGAGGTGCGCGAGCGTCACGTTGCGGTCGATGAGAAACGCCTCGATCTGGTGGAACATCGGCGAGTGCGTCGCGTCGTCGTCGCGACGGTAGACGGTGCCCGGCGCGATGAAGGCCATCGGCGGCTTCAGCGACTTCATCGCGCGGATCTGGATGTTGGACGTGTGCGTGCGCAGCAGGTGATTCGACTTCGTCCAGAAGCTGTCCTGCATGTCCGTCGCCGGGTGATCCGGCGGGAAGCCGAGCAGCGTGAAGTTGTTCTCCTCGTGCTCGATGTCGGGACCGTCGAAGACCGCGAAGCCGAGCTGACGGAAGACCGCGACCACCTCCTCGCGCACGATGGCGATGGGATGCTTGTGTCCGAGCGCGACCGGAACGCGCGCCGGCAGCGTGAGATCGAAGGGCGGCGCCGAGAGCTCGGCCTCGCGCTTTTGCTTGCGGAGCTCGCGGAGGCAGCCTTCGAAGCCCGCCTCCACCTCCTGCTTCAGCGCGTTGACCTTCTCGCCGATCGCCTTCCGGCCGGCGGGCGGCGCCTTGCCGAGCATGCTGAGGATGGCGGTGAGCTCCCCCTTCTTGCCGAGGATCTTCGCGTTCTCGTCACGGAGCGCCTGTTCGGAGGCGGCTCCACGGAAGCGCGGCAAAAAGGCCTCTCGGAGGTCGGCGAGGGCCTTGTCGATGGCCTGCGTCGGGTCGGTTTCGGCGCCCATGGGGCCGCTGTTTAGCACGCTTCCCGTCGCATTCGGGGGCGTGCCCACATGTGGCGAATTCACCGACCGCAATCGAACTGAAATGCAATTGAAACGCGTTTTGTTTCCACCTCGGTCGCATCATTCCGCCGCGGCTGAGAATCGCTCGAAGAAGTCTTCGGGCGAACGCGCGAACAGCGCGTCGGTCGAAGGAGGGTCGCCAAGATGCGTAGCGCCCATGCAGCTTCCGTTGCTCGTTCTGGTTTCGCTCTCGCGCTCCTCATCGCTGCCGGTTGCAGCAGTGGCGACAAGCGCTCGGGCTTCGACAGCCAGACGCAGGACAACGCGTCCACCGACCCCAACGCGGACGGCGGCACCGGCACGAGCGGCGGCTTCGGCGGCAGCTCGACCGCGAGCGTCACGCTCGACCCGAAGAACGTCACCGTGATCATCGACAGCGCGACGACGCCGGCCACGCCGGGCACCGCCGCGTTCAAGGTCACGAAGAACGGCGCCGACGTCACCGGCGGCGCGGTCTTCACGCTCCAGGACGGCTCGCTCGGCTCGTTCGCCGGTCCCGCCTTCACGTCGGTCGCGGCGCTGCCCGCGGGCGTGATGGGCAAGAGCACCACCGTGAAGGTGGAGAGCTCCGGTGGTCAGGCCCTCGGCACGCTCACCGTCGTCCAGCTCCGCAAGACCGGCGACCAGCGCGACTTCTTCTTCATCGTTCCCTACGGCGAGGCGCCGTCGCCGAAGAGTGACGTGCTGAAGTTCAGCACCAACATCAAGCAGGCCGACGTCGCGTTCGTGATGGACACGACCGGCTCGATGTCGAGCTCGATCAACGCGCTGAAGAGCGCGCTCAGCGGGACACTCCTGGCGCAGCTCCAGGCCGCGATCCCGAACGTCGGCATCGCCGTCGTCGACCACAAGGACTTCGGGCAGGGCGATCCGTGGGGCGTCCTCGTCCGCCAGACGATCACCACCACGCTGTCGCTCGCGCAGACTGCCGTGAACGCGATGAGCGCCAGCGGTGGCGGCGACGAGCCGGAGGCCCAGGTCGGCGCGATGTACTTCGCGCTCACCGGACAGGCCAACAACGGCTCGCCCTCCCTCGCCGCGCACGTCCCGGCGAGCCCGGGTGCCTTCGGCGGCGTGGATTTCCGGCCCGGCTCGGTGCCGGTCGTCGTCGAGATCAGCGACGCGAGCTGGCACGATCCGTCGGGCGACGCGACCATCGCGGCCCTGAAGACGGCGTTCGCGTCGACCAACGCGAAGTTCGTCAACGTCGCCGACAGCAGCTTCGGCTCGGCGCCCGAGACGCAGGCCAACGATCTCTCGGACGCCACCGGCAGCAGCGTGCCGCCCAGCGCGTTCGGCTCGGTTCCCGGCTGCAGCGCCGGACAGTGCTGCACGGGTCTCAACGGTGCGGGTCGCGGCACCACCGGCGCCGGCACCTGTCGCCTGAACTTCCTCTCGTCGGGCGGTGGCGGCCTGAGCAGCGGCGTCGTCTCGGCCATCCAGGCCATCGCGGTCGGCAGCACGTTCGATGTCACCGCGACGCCCTCCAACGACCCGAAGAACCCGAACGGCGTCGACGCGACGAAGTTCATCAAGGCCCTGCGCGCGATGGACGAAGGCAACCCCTCCAACGGCTGCCCCGCCGCCCCCGCAAAGGACTCCAACGGCGACGGGATCAAGGATACGTTCCTCGCTGTGAAGGCCGGCACGCCCGTCTGCTTCGAGGTCGTTCCGGCCATGAACAACAGCGTGATGCCGACGAGCGACCCGCAGTTCTTCAACGCGTTCATCGACGTGATCGCCGTCCAGGGTGATCTCCACCTCGACAAGCGCAGCGTGCTCTTCCTCGTTCCGCCGAAGGACGCTGGAGTGAAGTGACCGAGCCCGAGCCTGCTTCCTTACGAAGTCGTCCGCGTCTCACCTGGACGGACGGAGCGGGCTCGCACTCTCTCGATCTGCGTGACGTGCGCACCGTGGGGTCGGCCCCGTGGTGCGAGATGGTGCTGATGGATCGCGCGGTGTCGCGGGTCCACGCCGAGATCGCTCCGCGCGAAGACGGCTTGTGGGTCCGTGATCTCGGGAGCCGCAACGGGACCTTCGTCGCGGGCGTGAAGGTGGTCGATGCGCGGGTGCCCGCGGGCGCTTCGGTCCGCTTCGGGACCACGGAAATCACGGTCTCTTATGATGCCCCGGCGCCGCCGGAGGTGCTCTGGCGCGAGCCGAGCTTCCGGGGTCTCGTGGCGTCGTCGACGTCGATGCGCGAGGTGTTCGCGCTCGTCGACGAGCTCGCGAAGGGCGAGGCCGCGGTGCTGTTCGTGGGCGAGAGCGGCACGGGCAAGCAGGCGCTCGCGCGGGCCATGCACGATGCGTCAGCACGTGCGGCGCTACCCTTCGTCACGCTCGATTGCAGCGCGCTGCCGGGGCCGGTGGAGGCCGCCGAGATCATCGAGGAGGCGCTGCGCGGCGCGGAGGGCGGCACGCTGCTGCTCGACGAGCCGGCGGAGCTGCCGATCTCGATCCAGCGCGAGCTGATCCCCCCGCTCGATGCGAAGGCGTTCCGCGTGGTCGCCACGACGACGCAGGATCTCCGCCCGCTGGTGAACCAGGGAGCGTTTCGCGAAGGCCTGTATTTCCGGCTCGCGGCCGGTGCGACGGTGAACGTCCCGCCGCTGCGTGATCGGCTCGTGGACCTGCCGGTGCTGCTCGCGCACTTCCTCGGCGAGCAAGCGTCGCTGGCGACGGCGGCGTTGGTCACCGATCTCTCGCGTGTGCCGTGGACAGGCAACGTGCGCGAGCTCCAGCGCTATGCCGAGCGTCTGCGCGGCAGCGGTGGTGAGTCTCGCGATTTCCCGGAGCCGGCCGAGCCCTTCGACGACGTCATCCCCACGTTCGAGCACGACCTCGGCGCCACGATGGAGGCGCCGACCCTCGACACCGACCAGGCGGCCGCGCTGGCCGGCACGTCGGGCGATGCGCCGCGTCTTCCGGCGGGCCTCGAGCCTTGGTTCGAAACGGGGTTCAAGGAGTTCCGCGAACGCTGGATCGAGCTCGGGGAACGCGAATACCTCCGCCGCCTGATGAAGCGCACCAACCGCTCGAGCGGCGCGGCCAGCCGAGAAGCGGGCCTCGAGCGGACGTATCTGTATCGGCTGCTGAAGAAGCACAGTGTCTAGCCACCGGAGTCGCACCATGGCTGCCCGCTCGATCGTCGTCGTCGTCGTCGTCGCGCTCTTCTCGCTGCTCCTCGCCCTCCCCGGCTGCAAGAAGCAGATCGCGAAGCAGGACGCGAAGCGTGACGAGATGTTCGCCCAAGTGACGCCATGCCCGGCCCCTGCGACGTGCACCGCGAAGCTCACAGCTGGCAAGTCCGACGTCTCCGTGTGCGCGCCGAGCCCCGACACGCAATCCTATCTTCCCGGCGACATCGTCGTCGTGAAGGAGGTCGGCGTCTTCGATACCGTGGCACGGGTGAAGGCGCATCGTGGCAAGGTCTACGACGTGGAGTTCGTCGACGGCTTCACGCAAGAGCGCAGCGCGGGCGCTCTCGTCGCACGCCTCTGCAAGTAAGGGGCAGTCCCTCCGCGCGAGCGAACGCGAAAAGGCGCCGCCGCTTTTGCGGGGCGCCTTTCGGGCGAGCCGAGCAGCTGCGCTCTCGCGCAGCGCGCCGGGCTACTTTGCGGCGGAGGTCTGGACGACCTTCGAGAAGGCGGCCGGGTCGACCATGGCGAGGTCCGAAAGGACCTTGCGATCGAGTGAGACGCCCGCGTTCTTGAGGCCGTGCATCAGGCGCGAGTACGACGTGCCGTTCGTGCGAGCGGCGGCGTTGATGCGCGTGATCCAGAGACGGCGGAAGTCACGCTTGCGACGGCGACGGTGAGCGTAGGCATAGACCCACGCCTTCATCACGACTTCCTTGGCGTACGCGTACAGACGCGAGCGCGCGCTGTGGAAGCCCGAAGCGTGCTTCAGGATGCGGTTACGACGGCGACGAGCCTTGAATCCTCTTTTTGCGCGGGGCATTTTCTTCTGGCCTCAGCTCAACCGTACGGAAGGAGGCGCCTGATCTTGCGCTCGTGGGTCTTCGAGATCATGTCGTTGTTGCGCAGCCGGCGCAGACGCTTGCGGGACTTGTTGATCAGTCCGTGGTTACCACCGGCCTTGGAACGACGTACGCGTCCCTTCCCGGTGACCTTGAACCGCTTCGCCGCGGTCTTGTTCGTCTTCATCTTGGGCATGAGGTGCCTTCCTTATCCGCTCCCGCAGGGCCGCTAGACGAAAGCTCTAGCCGTTCCGAGCGCCTGCACGATGCGGGGGCCGCGGGTTATGGCGAAGTGGGCGGAAATTGTCAAGACGGGCATGTTTCGTGCGGGAAAAAGGCGTTAGGGGCGTGCGGCTCGTTCGACCAGGCGGCGGTAGAAGCGGACGCCGTCGGCCAGCGAGGCGACCGCCAGCCGCTCGTCCTTGCCGTGGATCCGCTTGATGTCAGCGGCCGTGAGGCGGAACGGCGCGAACCGGTACACGTCGTCGGCCACCTTGCCGTAGTAGCGCCCGTCGGTCGCGCCGAGGACCAGCGACGGCGCCACCACCGTCCCCGGGAACACCTCCCGCACCGTCGACGCCAGCAAGCGGAACGCCGGCGCGTCGACGCGCGACACCTTCGACGCCTCCGTCCGTGACCCCGCCTGCGGCTCGATCACGACGCGCGCGTCGTCGATCGCGCGCCGCGCATGCTCTATCACGTCGTCCGTCGTGTCGCCCGGCAGCACGCGGAAGTTCACGGTCGCCGTCGCCGTCGCCGGCACCACGTTCTCCTTCACGCCCGCGTGGAAGATCGTCACCGCCGTCGTGGTGCGGATCGCGGCCCCCAGGGTCGGCGACTTCGCGAGCATGCGCCGCACGAGCGGGCCCATCACCCACGTGTTCGCGAGCGCGAGCTTGGGGCCGAAGCGCATCTCCGGCGCCGCCCATGCGAAGAACTGCTCGGTCGCGCCGTCGATGCGCGCGGGCATGGGGTCGGCCTGGAGCCGCTCGATGGCGCGCGCGAGCACGGTCAGTGCGTTCTCCGGAGCCGGCGTCGACGAGTGACCACCAGGAATCGCCACTTTCAAGTCGAGCGACAGATAGCCCTTCTCTGCGATCCCGATGGCGGCCACCGGCGCGGGCACGTCGGTGACGACGCCCTCGACCAGCGCGCTGCCCTCGTCGAGCGCGAGCTCGGCATGGACGCCGCGTTCCGCCAGCACGTCCACGATGCGCGCGGCGCCGCGCAGGCCGGAGATCTCCTCGTCTTGCCCGAACGCGAGATACACGGTCCGCGCCGGCGCGAAGCCTTCGCGGAGCAGTACCTCCACGGCCTCGAGGATCGCCACCAGCGAGCCCTTGTCGTCGATGGTCCCTCGTCCCCAGACGAACCCGCCCTCGATCGCGCCGTCGAACGGGGGATGCGCCCAACCGCTCTCGGTGCCCGGCTCGACGGGCACGACATCCAGGTGCGCGCACAGGATGATCGGCGCCTTGGCCGCGTCCGCGCCCTTCCACGTGTAGAGGAGCGAATGGTCGCCGATCACCTCGCGCGTCAGCGCCGCGCTCACCTTCGGGAATGCCGCGGCGAGATCCGCGTGCAACGCGTCGAGCTCCGCGGGCGGCGCCGGCGCGTCGAGCGCCGCGGACACGGTCTTACGCTTCACGACCGTCGCGAGCTTCGCCGCGACGGCGTCGGCGTCGACCGCGACCGGCGAAAGCGGCGCCACCACCGGCTGGCGCGACGGAACCGTCTCGGCTCGCACCGCCAGGACGGCGAAGAACGCGACGAGCCCCAGCACGACCACGCGTGCCATGCGCCAGGCGCGCTTCTTCATCACTTCGTGGCGATCGCCACGAACGCGTCGGCGAGCTTCTTCATCGTCGCCTCGGCACGCGCGCTCGCCGCAGCCAGCGCTTCGCCCTCGGCGATCGGCTCGCGCACGTCGAAGTAGAACTTCGCCTTCGGCTCGGTGCCGCTGGGGCGCGCGATGATGCGGCTCCCCGACGCCAGCTCGAAGGCGAGCACGTCGCTCCTGGGCAGCGAGAGCGGCGTCTGGCTGCCGTCCTTCGCGATGATCACCTGCGCCTGGTAGTCGCGCACCGTCACCACCTCCTGGTCGGCGACGGTCCACGGCGGGCTCTTCCGCAGCTTCGCCATGATGGCGCGCAGCTCGGCGATCCCGTCGGCGCCCTTGCGCGTGAGGTTCACCTGCGAGCTCACGAAGAGGCCGTAGCGCCGATAGAGGCCCTCGAGATGATCGAGGACCGTCGTGCCCTGGGCGCGCAGCACCGCCGTCAGCTCGGCGAAGATCACGGCCGCGCTGATGCCGTCCTTGTCGCGAACGAGCTCGCCGACCGTGTAGCCAAGCGCCTCCTCGAAGCCGAAGACGAAGCGCCAGCCCTTCTCCTTCTTCAGGTCCATCGCGCGGTTGGCGATCCACTTGAAGCCGGTGAGCACCTCTTCGTAGTGCGCGCCGAGCGCAGCGGCCATGACGCCGAGCATGGGCGACGACACGATCGACGCGAGGACCACCGAGTCCTTCGTCGCACTCTCGGCGCGTAGCCCGTTGGTCAGCAGGTAGTGCCCGAGGAGCGCCCCAACTTGATTGCCTGTAAGTTGCACGTATCCGGTGGGTGACGCCGTGCTGGGCAGGGCGATCGCCAGACGATCGGCGTCGGGATCGTTCGCCACGACGAGATCCGCCTTCTGCTTGCGGGCCAGCGCGAACGAGAGGTCCATGGCGCCCTTCTCTTCGGGGTTCGGGAACTCCACGGTGGGAAAGCGACCGTCCGGCTCCTGCTGCTCGGGGACGGACGTGACGTTGGGGAAGCCGGCATCGGCAAAGGCCAGACGCGCGAGGACGTCGCCGACGCCGTGCATCGGCGTGTAGACGATGCCGAGCGAGCGATCGCCATCGCTCCGCACGCCGAGCTTCTTCACCTCGGCGAGATACTCGTTCGCGACGGCGTGTTGCTCGCGCGGCCCCTCGTCGAGCATGCGGACGAGACCGCTCGCCTTCGCGTCCTCCATCGACGGACGCGGTACGTCCTTCGCCGCGGGCGCCTTCTCGATGGCGTGCGCGATGCCGACGTCGGTGGGCGGAATGATCTGCGCGCCGTTTCCCCAGTACGCCTTGTAGCCGTTGTACTCGGGCGGATTGTGGCTCGCCGTGATCATGACCCCCGCCGCACAGCCGAGGTGCGCGACCGCAAAGGCGAGCAGAGGCGTGGGCACGACGTCGGCGAAGAGCTGCGCTGGAATGCCTGCGCCAGCGAGCGCGCAGGCCGTGTCCTCGGCGAGCTCGCGGCTCATGCGTCGCCCGTCGCAGCCGATGACGACGCCCTTCGCGACGTCGTGCGGGAGCGTCTCCTTCAGGTACGCGGCGAGGCCGAACGTCGTGCGCAGCACGACTGCCCTGTTGATGCGATTCGGCCCCGCGCCGATGACGCCGCGCAGCCCGGCCGTACCGAACTCGAGCGAGCCCGCGAAGCGATCTGCGAGATCGGTCTTGGTGGGATCGACGGCGGAGACGAGACCGTCGATCTCGGCACGCGCATCCGGATCGGGATCGTTGTCAGCCCAGGCACGCGCGCGATGAAGGAGCTCTGCGAGGTCCATGCACTTCCGCTTACCACAGTGAAGAAGAAGTCCGCGAGGCACGTCGGCGAGGCACGTCGAATGCTTCCACCCCGACGTCTTTCCCAGATGCGCTCGTGCCCCTCGACGCCGGTCCCCGGCGGGCGGGAGGCGGAACGCGACAACGTGTGTCGAGAAAGGGATACGGAGATGAAGACCATTGGTTGGATCGGAGCCGCGTCAATCGCGCTCGTCGCGTGTGCGTCGAGCCCGGTGCCCGCGGACAGACTTGCGAAGTCGACCGCGGCCGTGCGCAGCGCACATGAGGTCGGCGCCGAGAAGGTTCCGCCGGCGGCGCTGCATCTCAAGGTCGCAAATGAGGAGCTCGACCTCGCGAAGAAGTTGATCGCCGAAGGCGACAACCACCGCGCCGAGTACGTGCTGCTCCGCGCCCAGGTCGACGCCGACACCGCGCTGCAGCTCGCTCGCGAAGAGCAGGCGCGCATCGATGCCCAGAAGACCATCGCCGAGGTTCAGCGGGTCAAGACAACCAGCCCGGAGGGGTCGTGATGAAAACGCTATCGCTCACTGCTGGTGCCATGATCATCGGGCTCGTCGCGGGCTGCGCGCACGAGCCGCCCGCCGAGCTGAAGAACGCGCGCTCCGCGTATCAGGACGCGGCGCAGTCACCAGGCTCGGCGCTCGCGGCGACCGACGTCTACGAGGCGAAGAAGTCACTGCAGCGCGCAGAGGACGCCTTTGCGACCCAGGGTGACGAGCCGGAGACGCGCGATCTTGCCTATGTCGCAGAACGCATGGCGATCATCGCCAAGTCCAAGGGCAACAACGTCATCCTGCTCGACGACAAGCAAAAGGCGATCGCCGAGCTCGGCCAGTGGAAGGAGCAGCAGGCGATCGCGACACGCCAGCAGCTCGGTCAAACGAAGGAGCAGCTCGCCTCGTCGCGACAGGCGCTCGACAGCGAGCGACAGGCGCGCGTCGCCGCAGAGCAACGGACCGCGGACGCGCTCAGCAAGCTCCGTGGCATGAGCACGAAGCAGGACGACCGCGGGCTCGTGCTCACGCTGACGGGCTCTGTCCTCTTTGCGACGGGCAAGAGCGAGCTGCTCCCGGGAGCGCAGAAGAAGCTCGATGACGTGGTCTCGGCGCTCAAGGAGGATCCGCGCTCCATCACCATCGTCGGGCACACCGATTCGGTCGGTAACGACGAGACCAACATGCAGCTCTCCCAGAAACGCGCGGAGGCGGTGCGCAGCTACATCTCCACGCACGGCATCTCGGGCGACCGCGTTCAAGCGCAGGGCATGGGCAAGACGCAGCCGATCGCCGACAACAAGACGGCGGAGGGTCGCGCGAACAACCGGCGCGTCGAGATCATCCTGAACGGCTCTGCGAACACGCAGGGGACGCCGCTGCCGGGCTCCGGCAACGACGGCACCGTCATCAAGCAGCCGCGCTTCTAGGAGCTACAGCCAGAACGGCGACACGAGGGCCGCGAGATACCAGGGCCATTCGTGTCGCCGTTTGAACGACGGCAAGACGTCCCACGTCTGCTTGCCCTGCGTGATGGCGTCCTTCGTGCCCGCCTCGTCTTCTCGCTTCGCGCGCACGCGCGCGAGCTTCACGTAGGCCTGCACCGACGAGGTGTTCTTGCGAAGGAACCGCTCGTAGGAGTCCTCGGCCTCTTCCCAGCGACCGAGCTTCGCGAGCGCGTCACCGGCGACCAGGTACGGATCGCCGCGTCCCACCTCCGGCGCGATGGCGATGGCCGCGACGAGCGGCTCGAGCGCCGCCTCCGGCTCGCCGCATTTCAACCTCGCGACGCCGAGCTGGAAGAGGAGCTCGGCATCGTCGAGTGAGCCCTGGGGGTGACGCGTGGATTCAGCCATGCGCTGGCGCGTCTTCTCGATGAGGAAGATGGCCTTCTTCGGGCGCTTTCGTTCGAGGTAGAGGCGCGCGAGGTCGCGTGTCGCCATCATGTTGCTGGGATTGATCTCGATCTCGGCGCGGAGGCGCGAGATGCGTCCCATCGTCCGGATCCACACCACCGGGTCGGGCAGGAAGCCGCGACACAGCCAGAAACCGAGCGCGAGGACCGCGGCGGCGGGGTTCTGCGTCGCGTACGCGAGCAAGAACGAGAGGAGGTAGTAGCTCCAGTAACCCATCGCGGCCGCCCATCCTTATACGCGATCGCTGGAGGGCTCTCCCCTCGGTAATGGCCTCGTCATGGCCTCGTGATGTGAGGTGGCGTCATTTGTGCCGTCGCAGCCGGGTGCGCACGCTTCGTTCATGAAGAAAGCCTTCGCCGGTTGCCTGCTTGCTTCGACGCTCGCCGCTGCGAGCAGCGCCCGCGCCGACGACGACCGCTCGCCAACGAGTACCGCGTCGTCTACGGCACGGCAGCCCGCGCGCCTCGTGGAGAGACGTTCCGCATCGCGGCGGCGCCCAGCGGCTCCGTCACCCTCACCGTCGACTGGGGCTCCACTGTGCAAGCGCTGGGAGGCGCCGCGATGGGGATCGGCGGCGCCGCGCTCCTGGTGGTGGGCGGCCTCCTCGCGGGTGCTTTGGTATCCGCTCCGAGCGAATCGTCCGCCAAGACCGCCGAATGCTCCATCTGCGGCGGCCGCGACCTCGTCACGCTCGTCTCCGTCGTCGCGCTCGTCGACGGAGGAGGAGCCATCGTCACCGTCGCGCTGCTCGTCAACGACGCCGGCCCGAGCACGTCGCAGAAGCCGGTCTTCGCGCGCGAGCCGACGTGGTTCGCTCCGCGTGCGGCCGCGCCCGACAGGCGCGCGTTCGTCGTGCCGCTGTCGTTCTCGTTCTGATGCGTCGTGTCTCGTGCCGACGGGCGGTCGGCTACGGCGTGGCCTGGCGCATGCCCGGGGCTTCGCGACCGGTCGCCGAGACGTACTCGTCGTAGGAGCCGCCGTAGACGTGCGTCTTGCCGTCCTTCGTGAGCTCCAGGATGCGCGTCGCGATGGATCGCAGGAAGGCGCGATCGTGGCTCACGAAGACGATGGTGCCCTCATAAGCCTCGAGCGACTTCACGAGCGCGCGCTTCGTGACGAGATCGAGATGGTTCGTCGGCTCGTCGAGCACGAGGAGGTTCGGGGCATCGAACAGGATCTTGGCGAGCGCGAGGCGCGCCTTTTCGCCTCCGGAGAGGATGCGGATCGGCTTGTCGTGATCGTCGCCGTGGAAGCCGAAGGCGCCGGCCAGGCTGCGCAAGGTTCCGATGTTCGTCGTGGGTGAATGCGCGACGAGCTCCTCGAGCACGGTGCGATCGCCCGTGAGCTGCTCCATCTGGTGCTGCGCGAAGTAGCCCATCTGCACCGAGGCGCCGATGGCGACCTTGCCGGCATCGGGGTTGATCGCGCCGGCCATCATCTTGAGGAGCGTGGTCTTGCCGGAGCCGTTCTCGCCCATCACCGCCCAGCGCTCGTTGCGCCGGATGAGGAGCGTGGTGCCGTCGTGGACTTTCTTCTCGCCGTAGTGCTTCGCGACCTTGTCGACGTTGATGACGTCGTCGCCGCTCCGCTGCGCCTTCTTGAAGTCGAAGGTCTTCTCGATGATGCGACGCGGCGGCTCGATCTTCTCGATCTTCTCGAGCTTCTTCACGCGGCTCTGCACCTGCGCAGCGTGGCTCGCGCGGGCCTTGAAGCGATCGATGAACGCCTGCTCCTTCGCGAGCATCGCCTGCTGGCGCTCGTATTGCGCCTCGGCCTGCTTGGCGGCGATGGCGCGCTGCGCCTCGTAAAAATCGTAGTCGCCGGAGTAGCTCCGCACCTCGCCGCCGTCGATCTCGACGATCTTCTTCACGACGCGGTTCATCACGTCCTTGTCGTGGCACGTCATGAGGACCGCGCCGCGATAGTCGCGAAGGAAGCCTTCGAGCCAGATGATGGACTCGATGTCGAGGTAGTTGGTGGGCTCGTCGAGGAGGAGCGCGTCGGGCTGCGCGAGGAGGATCTGCGCCAGCGCGACGCGCATCTTCCAGCCGCCGGAGAGCGCACCGACGTCGCCTTCGACCTGTGCCGCCTCGAAGCCGAGGCCGGCGAGGATGGCATGCGCGCGCGCCTCGAGGTCGTAGCCGCCCAGCTCCTGGAACCGGGCCTGCGCCTCGCTGAACCGATCGACGACGTCGGCGAAGTCGGGCGCCTCGTGGTCGTTCATCTTGTGCTCGAGCTGCTTCAGCTCCTCGCCGAGCGCTCCTGCCTCGCCGGCGCCGGCGAGGGTCTCCGCGAGGACGCTGCGACCCTTGAGGTCACCGACGTCCTGCCGGAAATAGCCGAGCGTCATGCGCTTGGGGTGGTCGACCACCCCATCGTCCGGGTGCTCTTCCTCCATGATCAGGCGGAAGATGGAGGACTTTCCGGAGCCATTGGGGCCCACGAGGCCCACTTTTTCGCCGGGTCCGACGAAGAAGGACGCGTCGATGAAGAGGACCTGGCCGCCGTACTGCTTACAAACGTTCGAGAAGGAAATCATTGCGAGGCGTCACGGCTCTTAGCACGGGTCCGTCATTTCACCCGCGCTTCGCGCGGACCCCTCAGCATCTGTATAGTCGGGTCGTCATGCTCGCCTTCGCCCTGCGGCGCGCTGTATGGGCGATCCCGACGCTCTTCGGCGTGAGCCTCGTCGTCTTCTTGCTGACGACGCTGCTTCCCGATCCCGAGCCGTCGTTCGGGGGCATCCCGGGCGACCTCAGCTATCGGCTGAAGGTCGACGACCTCCGCCGCGCGCGGTTCCTCGACCTGCCGCGCTTCCTCAACGTGGCCCCGCACGACGTGCGAACCGCGGTGGACGACTGCGTTACCCACATCGTCCTCGACGACGACGACGCCAAGCTCTGCGAGACGCGCCTCGTGCAGATCGGCGGTGCCGGGCTCCCCTTCCTGCTTCCCCATCTCGACAACCTCCCACCCACGTCGCGCGGACAGATCGCGCTCGCGCTTGCGCCGATCGCCAGGCGCATGGGGGTCGGCGAGGAGCGCGACATGGCCGATCCCGATCGGGCGGCGCTCTTCTGGGAGCGGTTCTGGGAGGACCGCTCGGTCGATTTCACCGCGCCCGCCGTTCATCGCGAGGTCGGTCGCCTGGTGCAGCGCGGCACCGACCTCCGCGAGGAAGAGCTACGCGTCGTCGACACGTTCGCGCTCGAGCAGCTCATCGAGGCGATGAAGCTGACGAAGGACCGCGGAGCGCTGGTGCGGCTCACGCGCCTCGCATCACACGTCGCCGATCGCGATGTGGTGGTGAAGCCGGAGGACGACGCCAAGCGCGCGCGCGCCGTCGTCTCGGACTGGCAGTCGTGGTGGTACGTCCACGAATCGGACTACGTCGCCCTCCAGGGCGGAGGCAAGGTCACGGCGAGCATCGCGCAGACGCGCTACGCGAAGTGGGTGCTCGGCGCGGCGACCGGTCAGCTCGGCCTGTCGACGCGCGATGGTGAGCCGGTCTTCGACAAGCTGATCTCGCGCGCGCCCATCACGCTCGGCATGGCGTTCCTGGCGCTGCTCCTCAGCCTCGCGGTGGCCATCCCGATGGGCGTCGTCGCTGCGTGGCGACGCGGACACACCATCGATCACGCGACCGCGCTCGTCCTTCTCGCGTTCTATTCGCTGCCCACGTTCTTGGTCGCGGAGCTCCTCGCGACGTTCGTTCGCGCCACCGATTCCGCCTTCGTGCTGCCGATCGTGGCCCTCGCGACCGTCTCGCTGTCGGTCATGACCCAGCAGCAACGCGCCTCGATGATCGAGGCGCTCTCGCAGGACTACATCCGCTCGGCGCGTGCCAAGGGAGCGCGCACGTTGCGCGTCGCGGTCGTCCATGCGCTGCGGAATGCGCTCGTCCCCACCGTCACGCTCGCGGGCGTGCAGTTCCCGGCGCTGGTCGGTGCGGCCTTCGTGGTGGAAGAGGTCTTCGGAATCCGCGGCATGGGCTGGGAGACACTGCGCGCCATCGAGACGCGCGACGCCGCGTGGATCGTCGCCGTCACGCTGCTGTGCGCGGTGGTGACCACCGCGTGCCTCGTCGGGAGCGACGTGGCGTACGGGCTCCTCGATCCCCGCGTCCGCGAGCAGCAGATCCGCAGGAGGCGCGCGACATGAGCGACGCTCCCGACGACCCGAACGGCGGAGAGAGCCGCCAGAACCGAGAGAGCATCCCGCTGTTGCTCGCGCGCACCACCAGCAACGTCCCGATGGCGGAACGCAAGAGCCGCACGAGCCTGCATCCACCTCCCCCTCGGCTGTCCATCCGGTTCCAGTCGACGCGCAAGGAGACGACCGGGACCATTGGTTACCTGCGCAGCCGCCTCGGCGCGGCAGGGACGCTGGTGGCCACGTTCCTCGTCCTGATCGCGATCTTCGCCGACCTGCTCGCCAGCGATCTCCCGATTGCATGCAAACTGCACGGACACCTCTACTTCTTCCCGAACATCATGCAGCCCGCGGAGCTGGTCGCGCTCGGCGGCGAGGAGATCGCCGCGGAAGCCGACTGGACGATCAGCCCGATCGTCGCGCACGGTCCGGACGCCGGGGCAGGCAGTGGAACAGCGGCGCCGCTGCTGCCGCCTGGAAGCGTGAAGGGCCATCCGTTCGGGACCGATCACGAAGGCCGTGACGTGTTCGCGCGCGTCGTCCACGGAACGCGCACGTACCTGGTGTTCGCGCTGGGCGCCGTGATCGTGTCGCTCCTCTTCGGCGGTGTGCTGGGCGCGCTCGCCGGGCTCTTCGGCGGCGGGACCGATGCGCTCGTGGGGAGAGCCATCGAGACGGTCAGCGCCTTTCCGCCTCTCGTGCTGGTGCTCGGGATCCAGGCCGCCGTGCCACGCGCCACGGTGGGCTCGCTCTTCCTCGCCATCGCGCTGACGCGCTGGCCCGAGGTGGCGCGTCTCGTGCGCGCCGAGGTCATGCAGGTCGCGACGAAGGACTACATCATGGCGGCGCGCGCGCTCGGCGCCTCCCCGCTGCGCGTCCTCCGCAAGCACATCGCCCCGAACGTGCGCGGTCAGCTCATCGTGCTCGGCGCGATCGGCGTGCCGGCCGTCATTCTCATCGAGGCGTCGCTCGACTTCCTGCGCGTCGGCGCGACCTCGGGCGCGGCCTCGTGGGGCGAGACGATGAGCGAGTTCCGCGACGCCTCGCAGGCGTGGTGGCTCCTCGCGTTCCCGGGCGCGTTCCTCTTCGCGACCATCGTCGCGCTCAACCTCGTCGGCGAAGCGCGGCGCGAGTACCTCGACCCGCGCGCGCGCTGACCCGGAACCGCGCGATGAGCGCTACTCGATTTCCTTCTCCAGCTTGTCGAGCTCGGCCTTGTAGTTCGCCTTCGTGATCTCGGTGCGGACCTGCTTGGCGACGTCGGAATGCGGCGGCAGCGGGTCGTTTGCGGCCGTGGCCGGCGCCGCGCTCGCAGCCGCCGACGCCATCGCAGACGCCGTCGCAGATGCCATCGCCGAGCCGGACGCGCTCGCCGTCGATACCGAGGCGGCTCCGACCACGACGGATGCGTCGCTGCCTCCGGCGTTGTCCTTCGGCGTGCAGGCCGAAGCGGCCATCATCACGAGCAGGACCGCGATGCTCTTCGTCGTGCTCACTTCGCACCTCCCGTGGTCTTGGCGTTGAGCTTCTCGAGCTTGGCGTCGATGCTCTTCTCTTCGCGTTCGAGCGCAGCGTCGGTCCGTTTGACGGCGGCGTCGTTCTTGTCCTCCTGCGCGAGCTCGCGGATCCGCATCAGGCGGCTGACGTTGTGCCAGTGCTTCTTGATGGCGTCGCGTTCCTCGTCGGTGAGGCGCTTGCCGCTCTTGTGCACCTTCGCTTCGATGGCCTTCTCTCGCCGCTCCCAGATCTGCTTGCGGAGCGCGAGCTGCGCCGGCGTGCGCCGTCCGGCGACGGCCTTGCCCGCATCGGATGCCGGCATGGGGCCCTCGTCGTCGTCATCGTCCGCGGTCCTCGCGGCCGCTGAAGCTGCGTTGGCCTTCTCTTCCTTCTTCTCTTCCTTCTTCTCTCCACGACCCGCGGGCTCGCCGGGCTTGCCCCGATCCGGGTCTGCGAGAGCGAGCGAGGACACGAGGCTGAGGGCGACGACGGTGAGCAGGAAAGGGCGCATGAGGATCCTCCAGGGGCACGCATGCTAACCGGCGAGGCGTCGCGACGGATCCTTCTGCGCGACGCGCGTGGGGGACACGCGTGTCGCATCGCGTCATGCGCTACGATCGCCCTATTCTGCCGCGGAATCGCAGTCGACGAACGTGGCCTCGAGCACGTCGGAGGCGGTCGAAACGAGGGTGAGGCCCCCGCCCGAGAGCAGCCTCCGGATGCGGAAATTGTGCGCCGTGACGAAGGCCTCGAAGGCGCGGATGCCGTTCGCCCGCGCGATGGTGACGAGGCGGTCGCGGAGGCGCCGGCCGAGGCCTCGGCGCTGGTGCTCGTCGCTGACCACGAAGGCGACCTCCGCGACGTCCGGCCTCTCGCGATCGCGAATGTACCTGGAAACGCCGACGATCCTGCGATCCTCGCACGCGACCAGCGCGGCGTGATCGCGGCCGTCGACGCACGTGAGGTAGCGCCATTGCGCGGGCGTGAAGTCGGTCACCACCTGGTGGAAGCGCATGTAGCGCGTCTCCGAGGAGAGGCTCTTCAGGAACGCACGGAGGCGTTGCACGTCGTCGGGCCGGATGCGCCGGATCCGGATCAGAGGAGAAAGGTCCATGACGCACT
>JAYTZB010001118.1:0-2056 GCA_043742085.1 Polyangiaceae bacterium | reverse complement strand
AGCGTGATGCCGCTCGAGAGCTCGTAGCCTGCGTGCGCGGTGGCAGCGAGACCGATGGGGACCGCCGCGGAGCATCCGCCGCTGCACGCGCCGCGCACGTCGCCGCCGAAGGCGAGGCCGACCGCGGGGCCGACGTCGAGCTCCACGAAGACGCGCGCGGGATGCGCGGCACGCCAGAGCGGCGAGCTCGGATCGCGCTCGAGGACCACCGACTCCGCGGTGCGCTCGCTCTTCGTGAGACGCACCACGCGACGCGCGAGGAGGAAGCCTTCGGCGATCACCTCGACGACGTGCTCGCCCTCGCGCAGCTTGCCTTCCCACACGCCCTGCCCGACCACGACCGCGTCGACCGAGACGTTCGCGCCGGCGGGGACCGGGACGATGCGCAGCGTCGACGTCAGCGGCTCGGCGGCGAGCGCGAGCGTCGTGACGTCGCCGAGGCGGACCGTGGTGGTCGCGGGCTGCGTTCCGAGATCGCCCTCGCCGCGCAGCACGACGGCATGCAGACCGACCGCGATGGCGCCCTCCCACGGCGTCTTGCCGACCGCGACGTTGTCGATGACGACATCGAGCGCGCGCCCGCCGTTCTCGGTGACCGAGAGGCGCCCCGCCTGGGTGAGCGGGCTGAGATGCGCCTCGACGAGCGCGCTCTGACGACCGGCGACGTCGACCCGCGCCTCGAAGGGACCGAAGCCCTCCTTGTACACACGAACGACGTGCGAGCCGGCAGCGACCCGAAGCGGCGCGCTCGTGGGATAGCTGCCGCGCGCGCGACCGTCGATGACCACCGCCGCGCCGGGCTCGGCCCCGGCGATCTCGATCGACCCGATGGCGACGCGGAGCTCGGCGCTCTCCTTCTCGGCGAACGCGCGATCGCCGGGCGCGAGATCCGGGAACTCGCGCAGGAGCGCTTCGAACGTCTCGAGGGCCTCGTCGAAGCGGCCTTCGCGACGGAAGCACACGGCGGCGTTCTTGGTCGCGGCCTTGGTCGGGAAGAGCGCGCGCGAGCGGAGGAAGTCGGCGAGGGCGGCGCTCCACTCGGAGCGATCGAAGTGGCCGATGCCGCTCTCGAAGGAGGCGCGGGCCTCGCTGCGTGCGTCGTCCGGAGCGGGAGCGGGTGCGGGAGCGGGTGCGGGAGCGGGTGCGGGAGCGGGTTGCGCGAGCGTGGCGCGCGGCGCGAAGGAGAGGAGCAACGCGAGGAGCGCGACGAGCAGGGGGCGGGGCATCGCTCAGTTGAATTCGCGCGAGATCGGGGAGGTCGACGACGTGGCGGGAGTCGCGGGCTTCGTCGTCGTTATGGTTGCAGGCTTCGTGACCGACGCCGTTGGCGCGGCTGCGGTCGTCGCTGTCGCTGTCGCCGTTGCCGTGGGCCGCACGCGCCCCGCCGACGTCGCGGCCGCGCTCGCCGCCGCGCTGGCGGCCGACGCCGACGTCACCGCCCCCATCGTGGCCGTGGCCGTTGCCGTGGCCGTGGCCGTGCCCGGCATCTTCGTCGCGCTCGCCTGCGCGCTCGCCGTCGCGCTCGCTGTCTCCCCCGCCGTCGCGATCATCCCCGCCGCCGCCGTCGTGCTCTTGTCGCCCGACCGCAGCGTGCGAAGGCCCACGAAGCCGAGCCCGACCACGAGCATCGCTGCCATCGCGATCGCGACCGGCATGACCTTCGCGCCGCGTCGCGCGCTCGTCCCCGCGAGGGACTCGCGGCCGGGGCCGCTACCCGCTCCGGTGCCAGTGCCCGCTCCCGCGCTCCTCGCGAGCGCCGGCGCCGAGCTCTGCGACGCGGATGGATCGAGCGGCAGCAGGTTCGTCGCGCCGCCCAGCGCGAGCGCGCTCTTGCTGGTCGATGCGCCGCTCGCGGTGCGAGGGTCGTCGACCGCCGGCCCCGTGCTCACACCAAGGGCGGCGAGGTCGGCGCTCGGCTCGGCGATGAACGCTCGCTCCTCTTCGGTGAGCGGCGTCAGCATCGTCTCGCTCAGCACGTTCCAGTCGGGGACGATGGCGGCGATGGCGTCGCGCATCTGCTTCGCGTCATCGAAGCGCTTGGCAGGATCGAGGCGGA
>JAYTZB010001117.1:0-3942 GCA_043742085.1 Polyangiaceae bacterium | reverse complement strand
GCTCATCTCCATCAAGCTCACTGACGACGTCGGGTTGATCTGGAACGTGACCTTGTTGAACAGCTTGTACTTGTCCCAGTTCTCCGGGTTGTCGAAGGGGCCGTTCTGGCGGCCGACCTCCGCCGCGAACGTCGCCTTGAGGCCGCTCTCGAACTTGGGGCTGGCGATCAACAGGCCGCGATAACCGAGCGCGCCGTGGCCTGGCGAGCCGCTGATGCCCATGCCGACCGAGCTGTGCTCGAAGTCGTCGCGCGAGACCATGTTCACTGCGCCGGCGGTGGCGAAGTCTCCCTGGTTCGCGAAGTAGGGACCCTTCGTGATTTCCACGCGCTCCACGACTTCGGGGATGATGAAGTTGGTGTCTGCGAAGCCCTGACCGTGGGCGTGCGACACCATGTTGATCGGGATGCCGTCGATCGAGAGCGCGAGGTCGGTGCCGTGGTCGGCGTCGAAGCCGCGGAGGAAGTACTGGTTCGCCTTGCCTCCTCCGGAGTGCTGCACGAGCACGAGACCGGGCGTGACACGCAGGATGTCCTGCACGCTGCCGATGGGGCGCAGCTGGAACTCGCGGTCGCGCACCGCGAACGACGATGCGGCGCTGATGGGACGCTGCGCGAGGACGAGCGTCGATTGATCAGCGCCTGCCTGCTGCACCTCGGTAGCGGGCGCGACGGGCGTGGCCGTCGGAACCGGGACCAGGGCGAGAGGGGTTGCTGCCTCCGGAGGCAGATGGAACTCGTAGTTGAACTGCACGACCGATCGGAGCGGGCGGCCGTTCTTGCGCGCTGGCTCGAACGTGAACCTGCGTGCGGCGGCGAGCGCGGCCTCGTCGAAGCCGTGTCCCGCGCTCCGCGAAACCCGTGCATCTTCCACCTTTCCTTCCTCGTCCACGGTGAGCTCGAGGCCGACCGTCCCCTCGACCTTCGCGTCGAGCGCCGTCTTGGGATAGGTCGCCTGCTCCTGCTTCTGCAGTACCGGAGGCGTGACCTCTTCGGCGGAGGACTGCGCAGGAGCGGGCGCGGGCGACGTAGGAGGTGCGGGGGCCGGCGCAGGATCCTGGGCCCACGCGGACGAGCTCATGAGCGCCACCCAGAGGCCGGCGCTTACCGCGGTCACTTTCATCATCGACATTTGCCTCGCACGTAGCGAGTAACACGATTCGTTAATCTCGTGCTACGCGAAAATCATCCGAAACGACGCGGATTCGCGGTCGATGGCGCTCTTACGCGTCAGGGGGTCTGCCGGTTCGACACAATCGACCAGTAGGCTTTTTTCGCTCTTTTTGTGGCGCGGACCGTGACGGCGCACTGCGGACTGGCTATCAAAGAAGGGTGAGTTTTTCGCTGTTCTCCCTCGCGCCCCGTGCGCTGGCCATCGCGGCCTCGGGCGTGGTGCATGCGACGGTGTTCGCGTCGCTCGTCTTCACGACGCAGGGACACGCAGCGGCTGCGCCCACCGAGCCGACGATCGCGATCGAGACATTCGAAGAAGCGCCGCGACCGGAGATTGCTCCGCCGGAGCCGGTCACGAACCAGGCAGCGGAGCCCGAGACACATCACCACTCCTATCCGGTGCCGCCGTCGCACGATGCGAGGCCGCACGACCCGTCGCTCGTTCACGCCGCCGCGCCGGTAGCTGACGCCCACGAACCGACCGCTCCGCCGGAGGCCCTCGTAACCGCGCCCGCGCCCGTGCCCGCGCGCGAGGCGCCGGCGCGCTTCACGATGGTGCTTCCGCCGGTCGGCGGCAACGCGGCGGGCGCGAGTGCGGGCGGTGGACCCGGTACCGGCAGCGGCGGGGCCGGCGGCAACGGCGTGGGGGATGCGTCCGAGATGGTCTACGGAGACAACGCCGTCTCGAGCCGCGCCAAGGTGCTCGCGAGCGCTGCACCCGCGTACCCGGCGAAGGCGCGCGCCGAGGAGGTCGAGTCCGACGTGCCGCTGGAGATCGTCGTCGACGCGAAGGGTCGGGTCGTCGAGGCGCGAGTGCTCGAGCACGCGGGATTCGGCTTCGACGAGTCGGCGCTCGCCGCCATCCGCAACTATCGCTTCTCACCGGCACAGCGCGAAGGACATGCCGTCCGTGTTCGCACGCGCTGGACCGTGCAGTTCCGTCTGCGCTGATTGCGCTGATGCGCGTGCGGGCCAACGCGCGAGCTCAGCGCGGTGACCAGGTCGGTGCTGCGGACAGCCATCCATCCATCACGATGATCTCGTAGGCGACGCCGAAGCCAACCACGATGCTGGCGACGCCGGTCAGCCAGACGACACGCGCTTGCAACCGCGCCGCGACCTTCGATGCGAGGAAGGGCAACGCGAGCGCGACGGTGATCGCGATCATCCCGCCCATCGTGCCGACCCCGAAGAGGGCGAGGTAGACGAGCGCCCACCCCGTTTCGGGGATGGTGGCGGCGACGACGAGCGCAATGGCCGCGGATCCCGCGAGCCCGTGAACCACCCCGATCGCGAGCGACCGCAGGAGGCTCCGGCTGGCTGGGACGGGTGTTCGCGGCGCGCCGGTGTGGTGCTCAGCAGCTCGATTGCTGCGCCGGTACGCCCACACGTTCATCGCGCCCAGCACGATGAGCATCACGGCGACGGCGAGCTCGAGCCCCAGGCCGAGGCGCGCGGGCAGCGTGACATCGAACGCGATCATCGCTGCGCCTACGACCATCACAGTCAGGGCGTGTCCCAACCCCCAGGTGAGGCCGAGCAATGCCGCGCGCTTTGCAGACCGTTCGCGACTGACCATCGCGGAGATCGCGACGACGTGGTCGGGATCGGTGGCGTGGCGGATCCCGAGGAGAAACCCCAGGGCGATGATGGTGAGCGGCGACATCGTCTTCGGATACCGGAAGTATCCTCAGTAGCACGTCTGGCGCCGTCCGTGACACGGCACCTTGCGAGTCTACGGCGCGCGCTTGGTGGCCCGGCGTCCAGGCACCTTTCGAGCTGCGGCCGTCATGTCCGGCTTCGCTCGTGACGTCGGCGGCGCATGCGACTGGTCGTGTTGGTGACCGTGGTCGTCGTCATGATCGTGCGCATGATCGGCGCTCCCGTGGTCGTGCGGTGCATGCTCGTGATGTGCGTGCGCGTGGCCGCCCTGATGGTCGTGGGCGTGGAGGTGAACGTGCAAGCCGTTCTGGGCGGTCTTGCCTGCCGCGATCATGTCGATGCCCCCGTGCTTCACGCCGCGCGTCGCGAACACGCGGTCCGCAAACTTTCGAAGCTCGGCGGCCGGGCCTTGCAGAATGATCACCTCGAGGCAGTGGGACTGGTCGAGATGCACGTGCATGGTCGACCGCACCCGACCACCGAGGCTGTGCTGCAGCTCGTTGAGGGTCTCCGTGAGCGCGCGTACGTGGTGGTCGTAAACGATGGTCACCGTCGCCACCGCGTCGGTGCCACTGGCAATCTGGTCGCGCGTCACTTCGGCCCGAGCCAGATCACGCAGCAGCTCGGAGCGGGTGCTGCCGCGCTGCTTCACGAGCGCGTCGAAGGCCCTGAGGAGTGAGCCCTCCATCGCGACGCCGAAACGCACGAGCTCGTCACGCTTGGACATGCGCGGCATCTTAGCTCAACGCAACCGTACGAACGTCACGAGGACGAGGAGGGCGACGACCAGGAGCGCGCCGATGCCTCCCAGGACGGAGTGGCGCGCCTTGCGCGTGGCGATCTCCGCCTCTGCGCTCGCACCGCCCGCGGCGCGAGCGCGGACGATCTTGCGCGCGTTGAACATCTCGAGGTGGCTGAGGATGGCCAGCAAGAGGACGCACAGCAGCTTTCCGTGCAGCCAGCCCTGCTTCATGAACGCGGGGTTCTGCGTGATGAACCCGATGCCGCTCGCGATGGACACGAAGACGGCCGGCACCTCGATCCGCGTGATGACCGCGGCTGCGATTCGTTCGTAAGCGTCGCGCAGGTCGGCTGCGGTCCCCGGCCG
>JAYTZB010001116.1:0-2368 GCA_043742085.1 Polyangiaceae bacterium | reverse complement strand
GGGATCGTGATGCTCCTCCTCTACTTCAACATGAAGTCGGTGACCGAGACCGCGATCGTCATGCTGGCGGTCCCCTTCTCACTCGTCGGAGCGGTGTGGCTCCTCTACTTGCTCCACTACAACCTGAGCATCGCGGTCTGGGTGGGCATCATCGCGCTCGCCGGGCTCGACGCCGAGACCGGCGTCGTGATGCTGCTCTACCTGACCCTGGCGCACGATCACTGGTCTCGCGAAGGGCGGTTGCGCTCCTTCGACGATCTCCGCGAGGTCATCGTCGAGGGCGCGGCGAAGCGGCTGCGACCGAAGCTCATGACCGTGGCGACGATGACGATCGGCCTCGTGCCGGTGCTGTGGAGCACGGGGACCGGCGCCGACGTCATGAAGCGCATCGTCGCGCCGATGGTGGGCGGCCTCGTGACGTCGTTCTTGCTCGAGCTCACGGTTTACCCGGCGATCTTCGCGATCTGGAAAGGGCGGCGGCTCCCGCGGACGTCCCCTCCGATTGATATTGAAAGTGACTTTCAATTACCGTAAGCTCGGGAGTGAAGTGCAGATCGAAGTGGAGCTCCCGCACGTCGCCGGTCACGTCGTCCGCAGCGCCCAGGCTGCCCTCGGTGTCCTCGCCATCGCGCTCCTCGCTGCCTGTGGCGACAGCAGCGCGTCGCCCACGACCGGAAGCGACGCGACCGATCCGGGCGCGGGCGGGACGTTCATCGCCTTCACGCCCGCGTTCGAAGGCTGGCGGACCTGGGAGAAGTTCCCGCTCGGCGAGGGCGCAGCGGAGGGCCAGGCGCATCTCGCGGGACCGCGCACCGAGTACCTCAACAAGCGACCGCCCACGGGCAGCACCACCTTCCCGGTGGGCACCATCATCGTGAAGGAGCTCGAGGTCGGCGCGCTCGGTGACCGCAAGGTCTTCGCCATGGTGAAGCGTGGAGGCGACTACAACGCCGCCAGCGCGCCGGGGTGGGAGTGGTTCGAGCTCCACAACCAGCCCGACGGCACGATGGGCGCCATCGTATGGCGCGGCTTCGGTCCTCCCGCCGGCGAGCAATACGGCGGCGACAAGACCGGCTGCGCCACCTGCCACGCGGGCGGCAACGATTTCGTCCACGGCGCGGCGCTGGCGCTCTCGAGCTTCTGACCGCCCGCCATGCGACCTCGGTCTCTCGCTCTCTCACTGGCGATCACCGCTGCAAGCGCGGGCTTCGCAGGGAGCGCGCAGGCGACCCCCAAGTTCAATCCGTTCACGTATCCCTACGACACGCTCGGGGAGGGCGAGGTCGAGATGGAGCAGTACGCCGACGTCGTTCCGCTCAAGGCGCAGAACGCCGGGACCGGCGCTGCGCAGTGGTACGCGGGCACGCAGTTCCAGACCGAATTCGAATACGGGATCACCAATCGGCTCGAGCTCGGGCTCTACATCGCGTTCGCGCCGTCGGGCCCCTCGAGCCTCACGTCGACCGCGGTGCTCACCGAGGGCACCGGCGTGAAGCAGCGCCTCCGCTATCGCTTCGTGGACGAGGGGGTCTGGCCGATCGACGTCGCGCTCTACGGCGAGATCGTCGAGAACGATCGCGAGATCGAGCTCGAGGCGAAGGTGATCCTGCAGAAGCGCATCGGACGGTTGCGCGCGCTGATCAACCTGTGGGGAGAGCGCGAATACTATTACGCGAACCTTCGCGAGTGGGTCATCAACCCCACCGCCGCGGTGAGCTACCAGGCGACGCCGTCGATCTTCCCGGGCCTCGAGGCCTGGATGCGCGCCGAGTGGCCCGACCCCGCGGTCCATCCACGCCCCTTCAACCTCGGACCGATCGCGTACGTCGGACCGACGATGAGCTTCAACTTCGGCCGCTTCTGGTGGACGACCGGCGCATACGTACGCATGAACGAGCCGTTCCGCAGCCTCGCGCCAGGCGACGCGTTCGGTAACGTGTGGTTCCGCAGCATCGTGGGCATCGAGCTATGAGCCGTTCGCGCGTGGTGCTCGTTGCCATGGGCGCGCTCCTTGCCATGAGCGCGCTCGCATGCGAGCCGCCGCCTCCCCTGTCCGCGGATGGCGTAGCCCAGCCCGCGATCGCGTCCGTCTACCGGTCGCGCTGCGGCGCATGCCACACGCGCGTAGAGCCGGGAACGCGCTCACGCGAGCATCTCGAGAGCGCATTCGCTCGACATCGGCTACGCCTTCGTCTCCGCGAAGATCAATGGCGCGATCTCGTTGCCTATCTCGCCGTCCCCGATCCGCCGCCGCCACCGCCTGCCTTGCTGCCCTGCCTACCCACTGCCTCGGACGAGAAGAGCTCACCATGACCAAGCGCATCGTCTTCGTCGCATTGTCGCTCGCGTTGCTCGCGTGCTCGTCGAA
>JAYTZB010001115.1:0-6348 GCA_043742085.1 Polyangiaceae bacterium | reverse complement strand
CCTCGACGAACTGGGCGCCGAACGAGTGGCACGAGTGCGTCTTGCGCTCCTCCTTCGGCTTCACGTCGCTGCGCGCGGAGAGCTCCTCCTTACCGGTGCGCTTGACCACGTCGCCGATGCTGTCGCGCTTGGTCTTGTCCTTCTTCGACACGAGCGCTCCGCCGTCGACGTCGACGTCTCCCGCGGCGAGCCCGTGAAGCGGCGAGGCGGCATCGGCGAGGGCGAGATTGACGAGCTCGGCGCGCGCCGCGAGGCACGCCAGCTTCACTGCCGATCCCGTGCTCGAAGCGGTGGCCGAGCCGCCGGACACCGGCGTGGGCGGCAGCTTCGTGTCCCCAAGCTCGAAGGTCACCTTCTCGATCGGGATGCCCAGCGCGTCGGCGGCAATCTGCGTCATGATCGTGTACGTACCCGTTCCGATGTCCTGCGAGCCTGCCTGGACGAGCGCGGTGCTGTCGAGTTTGATGAAGGTCGGCGTCGAGGTGTCGAGCTTCACGAGCCGGTGCGTGGTGCGGATGTTGTCGCACGCGTAGAGCATGCGGGAGCAGAGGCCGGACGGCACGATGAACTCGTCGAGCTGCGACGTGTACGAGAGCGTCTCGTGACGGAGCGCGACGAGCTTTCCCGCGGCGTCGGCGCCGAGCGCGATCTTCTGGCTGGTGGTGGGCCGGTGCCCGACGAAGCCAAACATCTGCTGCCGCGTCAGCATGACCTTCACCGGCCGCTGCGTGACCTTCGCCGCCATGACGGCGAGCGGAATGTGCGACCACGGGGAGCCCTTGCAGCCGAAGCCGCCGCCGACGTAGTGCGAGATGACGCGAACGTCGTCGGGCTTGAGATCGAAGACCGTGGCGATCTTCTTCTGGACGCCGCTGATCCCCTGCGTCGCGTCGTAGACGGTGACCTTTCCGTCGCCCTGCCACACGGCGATGGTGGAGTGCATCTCCATCGGGTTGTGGTGATCGTCGGGCGTCGAGTAGGTCTGCTCGATCTTCGTCTTGGCGCCGCCGAATGCCTTGTCGAAGTCGCCCTCGTTGCTGTCGGCGGGCTTCCCGTTGAGCGACTTGGGCGGATACGCGCGGGGGCGTTCGGCTTCCATGGAGAGCGCCACCTGCGCGGCGTCGATGGTGGGCTTCACGAGCGACGCGGCGTAGCGCGCGTGCTCGAGCGTATCGGCGACGACGAGGGCGATGGGCTGGTCGGAGTAGTGGACCTGATCGTCCTGGAAGATCTGGACGACGCGGTCGATCCCCTCGAGCTTCTTCGAGGCGCCCGGCAACTTCGATGCGTTCTTGTGGCTCAGGACCGCGATCACCCCCGGGGCCTTCTCCGCGGCCGCGGTATCGAGCGCGGAGAGCTTCCCCTTCCCGCCCCCGGCTCCGACGATGACACCGAACGCGACGTTCGCGGTGGCGAACTCGACGGCGTAAGTGGCCTTGCCCGTCACCTTGAGGCGCGCGTCGAGGCGGTCGATTCCCTTTCCCGTCACGGGCTCCGTCACGACACAGCTCCCACCAGCTCGAGCGCCCGCACGATGGTTCGCTTGCCGAGCTCCACCTTGAACGCGTTGTCCTTCTTGGTGACGGCGCCGGCGAGCGCGGCCTCGGCCGCCGCGCGGAAGACGTCTTTCGAGAGCTTCTGCCCTTCGAGCTTCTGCTCGGCCTCCTTGCTGCGCCATGGCTTCGTGGAGAGCCCGCCGAGCGCGACGCGCGCTTGCTTGATGACGCCGCCTTGCACGTCGAGCGCGACCGCCGCCGAGGTGAGCGCGAATGCATACGAGGCGCGGTCGCGGACCTTCACGTAACGGGAGTGCTTGGCGAACGCCGAGGGCGACGAGGGCGACGCACATGTCCGAAGGATGCGCCGCGATGCACTGGTCGCTCGTGCCGAGCACGGCGTGCATGCGCGTCCAGCCGGACATGGCGGCGCATCCCGAGCCGGGTTTGCGCTTGTTGCAGGCGTCGTAGGCGAGGTCGCGGAAGTAGCTGCAGCGCGGACGCCGCATCAGGTTGCCGCCGAGGGTCGCCAGGTTTCGGAGCTGCGGGGACGCGCCGGAGAGTAGCGCCTCGCTCAGCACCGGAAAGCTCGCCTTCACGAGGGGATGGTTCGCGAGATCGCTGTTGCGGCTCATCGCCCCTAATTTCAGACCCTCTGGCACCTTCTCGATCGCGTCGAGCGGCACGCCGTTGACGTCGACGAGGTCGGAGGGCGTCTCGACACCGAGCTTCATCAGGTCGACGAGCAGCGTCCCGCCCGCGATGAAGCGCGCGTTCGGCGGCGTCATCGCCTCGATGGCCTTCGCCTTATCGAGGACGCGGAGGTACTTGAACGGTTGCATCAGGCTGCTCCCTTCCGCGCGCGCTGGATGGCAGAGACGATGTTCGTGTAAGCGCCGCACCGGCAGATGTTGCCGCTCATCATCTCCTGCACCGCGGCGTCGGTCTTCGCGACCCCCTCCTGGAGGAGCGCGACGGCGCTCATGATCTGACCCGGCGTGCAATAGCCGCACTGGAGCGCGTCCTCGGCGACGAACGCAGCCTGCATCGGGTGGAGGTCGTTGCCCCTCGCGAGGCCTTCGATGGTGACGATCTTCTTGCCCTCCACCATCGACGCAAAGAGAAGGCAGGAGTTCACGCGGCGTCCATCTACGTGTACTGTGCACGCACCGCACTGGCCGTGGTCGCAGCCCTTCTTGGTGCCGGGGAGGCCGAGGCGCTCGCGGAGCGCATCGAGCAGCGTCGTGCGTGGGTCGATACGAAGCTTGCGAGGCGCGCCATTGACGTCGAGCGTGATCTCGACCTCGCCTTCGGGTGCGCCGCCCTCCGCGACCGCGCCGTCGACCGCCGTGCTGCCGGTCCCCGCCGGCACGGTCTTACCGCCGTGCTCGGGCTTGTCGCAGGCGTCGAGGAACATGAGCGCGAAGCCCGCGACGAGGCTCGTGACGACCAGCTCGCGCCGCGTCACCAGCACCGAGCGCTTGGCGCTGACCACCGCACGCCCCGCGGCGCCGAGCGCCCCGGGCACGGCGGCGAGGCTGACGTCGGCTCCGTCCCGCCAGACGTGTGCGAAGCGCAGGACTCCCCTGCCGTCGATGACGAAGAGACCGGGCGTCGGGAGCCCCCCCCCGGCGCAGCGCTGGAGGCCGAAGGCGGCGTGGACGTCGGCGGTGTCGCCCGCGTCGAGCTCGCTCGCGCGTGCGAAGCGCTCCATCTCGTCGTCGGGACGGAAGAGGAAGAGCCCCGCACCGGACAGCACGATGAGCACGGCGCCGAGGCCGCGCAGCTCGGCGCGCACCGCGTCGAGCTCCTCCGGACGCGCGTCGATCGGAGACCAGTCGTCGAGGAACGCGAGGACCGCGGGCTGGCCGTCGAGCGACGCGATGGTGAGCGGCGCCTGCCCGGAGCGCGCGCTGCGCATGTGCAGCGGCGGAGCGAGCGAGCCGACGCGCGGCGGCGGCGGTGCCAGGGAAGAGCGCGGGAACATGATGGGCCGACCTCGCGGGGCCGCACATCGCGGCGCACGCGAGTCGACCGCGCGATGTGGGACGAGTCACCGCCGATGCCTGCCGCAGCGGCGGGCAGTCGCTCGCTACTCCGGCGAGTCCTCGTATTCGCCTTCGGCCAGGTTGTCGAAGCGCGTCCATTGCCGATCGAAGCGCACCTTCGCGGTGCCCGTCGGCCCGTTGCGTTGCTTCGCGATGATGAGCTCGGCGATGTTCGGCTCGGCGGAGTCGTCGCGGTTGTAATAGTCGTCGCGGTAGATGAAGACGATGTTGTCGGCGTCCTGCTCGATGGCGCCCGACTCGCGGAGATCGCTGATGAGCGGCCGCTTCGACTTCTCGCTGCGCGTCTCGACCGCGCGATTGAGCTGCGAGAGGGCGATGACCGGCACCTCGAGCTCCTTCGCGAGGCCCTTGAGGCCTCGCGAGATCTCGCTGATCTCCTGCTCGCGCGAGGCGACGCCGTCGCGCCCCTTCATGAGCTGGAGGTAGTCGATGATGACGCAGCCGATCTTCTTGATCTTGCGTCCCTCCTCGTCGCGGGTGTCGAACTCGGCCTGGAGACGACGGACCTTGGCGCGCAGCTCGATGATGGAGAGGCCAGGCGAGTCGTCGATCCAGATCGGGAGGCTGCCGAGGAAGCTCGCGGCTTGCGTGAGCTTGCTCCAGTCCTGCGGGCTCAGGTAGCCCGTGCGCATCTTGCTGACGTCGACGCGCGCTTCCGCGCAGACCATACGATTGGCGAGCTGCTCGCGGGGCATTTCGAGCGAGAACACCACGCACCCGACGCCGCCCTCTTCCCAGCGCTGGTTGGGATCGCCGTCGACCTCGCGGCCCTTGGGGCTCGCCACGTTGGCGGCGATGTTGAGCACGAAGCTCGTCTTGCCCATGCCGGGGCGCGCCGCGATGATCGAGAGGTCGCCCTCGTGCAGCCCCGAGGTGAGCTTGTCGTAGCGATCGAAGCCGGTGGGGACACCGGTGATGCGGTCGCCGCGCGCGACCGCGTCGTTCAAGCGCTTGAACGACTTCTTCATGACGTCGAGGAGCTTCTCGACGCTCTGCTTCGCGCTGGTGCGGGCGATGTTGTAGATGGCCTGCTCGGCGCCATCGATGAACGCCTGCGGCTCGCCGTAGTCGACGTAGCCCTGCGCCGACACGCGCTGGCACGCCAAGATGACCTGACGGATGCGGAACTTCTCGTGGATGGTCCGGCCGTAGGCGCCGACGTTCGCGACGACCGGCGCCGCGTCGAGGATCTCGGTCAGGTAGCCGGCTCCGCCGACCTGGGCGAGGCGCTGCCGATCCTTGAGGAAGCTCTGGACCTGCAAAACGTCGACCGGGTGGCCGAGCTGCTTCAGCTCGAAGCACGCCTCGAAGATCCGCCGGTGGGCCTCGGAGTAGAAATACTCCGGCTTGAGGTCGGTGATCTTGTCCATCGCCGACGGGTCGAGCATGCACGCGGACAGGACCGCGGCCTCGGCCTCGAGATCGTGTGGGGGCACACGCCCCTCGATGACCGGGGGGTTCTCGACAGCTTGCGCACGGGGACCCCACTTCTTTTCCACAGGTGGAACCTCCAAATGGGCAACGCCCCGGTGTACGGCACTCCATGACGGAGAGGACGCACCACCGAGGCGTTGTGTAGCCGCTAGCTGGTGGCTAACGACTCACGAGAATGGACACGAGCTACTTCTTGACGACTTCGACCTTGAGCGTGGCCGTCACGTCCGTCATGAGACGGACCGGAATCTCGAAGGTGCCGAGGGCCTTGAGGGGCTCCGCGAGGTGCATCTTCTTGCGATCGATCGGGACGCCTGCGGCCTTGGCCGCGTTCTCGATCTCCTTGGACGTGACGGAGCCGAAGAGCTTGTCGTCTTCGCCGACCGAGCGCGAAAGCGTGAGCTTCAGCGCGTTGATCTTCTCGGCGAAGGCCTGCATCTCCTTCTTCGTCTTGTCCGCCTTCGCGACTGCGACCGCCTTCTCGTGCGTGATGCGGTTGACGGCAGCCGTGGTCGCCGGAACGGCGAGGCCACGCGGGATGAGGTAGTTGCGCGCGAAGCCCGGACGGACCTTCACGAGCTCGCCAGAGTCGCCGACCTTGTCGACGTTGGACTGGAGAACGACTTGGAGTGTGGTTGCCATGGTGCTCGCCTCCGTCAGGACGTGACGGTGAAGGGAAGAAGCGCGATGTTGCGCGCGCGCTTGACCGCGAGCGTCACCTTGCGCTGGTGAAGGGCGCAGTTGCCGCTGATGCGGCGGGGAACGACCTTGCCGCGCTCGGACACGAAGTACTTGAGCGCCTGCGGGTCCTTGTAGTCAATGTCCACGGCCTTGTCCGCGCAGAACTTGCAAACGCGCTTCTTGCCGCCGCGGCGCCGTCCGGGGGCGTCTGCGTTGAGATCCGGCGTCCTGCCGAAGTCCTTGTCGTCATCCATCATCGCCATGATTCAATTCTCCTGAAAAAGTCTGCGGTGTGAGAAGGGGGAGCGAGAGCCTTTCAGGCCTCGTCCTCGCCTTCCTTCGCGGCGGGGGCCGCGGGAGCGGCAACGTCATCAGTCTCGGCAGCAGCAGCGGGGGCGGGCGCAGCCGGACGCTCGGCGCGATCGCCGCGATCGCCGCGATCGCCGCGCTCTTCATCGCCGTACTCGTCGTCACCGCCGCGGTCGTGACCGTGGCGCATGCTGCGCGGCGCATCCGGACCGAGGTCGATGCGACCAAGCTGCTTCTCGCGGGACTCGACGGCATCCTCCTCGGGCGGCAGCTCGAGGCGCTGGAACTTCACTTCCTCGGGATCGACGGTCACCGAAGCGACATCGACCTCTTCCTGCGTCTGCACGGTCTGGAACTTC
>JAYTZB010001114.1:0-4187 GCA_043742085.1 Polyangiaceae bacterium | reverse complement strand
CTGGACCACGCCGAGGAGCTCGGCGCCCCACGCGAGAACGTCGCGCGCCAGCGTGCCGACCTGAAGTAAAATGACGACAATGGCCGACTCAGCGAGCATCGCGATGAAGGAGCTGCGTGAGGTCTTCGAGGACCTCGACACGTTGCTCAAGAACCCCGAGGTCGGCGGGGAGCTGACCGCGCGCGGCGTGAACGTGAGCCTCGCGATCGTCGCGGCCGAGGCGCTCGTCGCCTACGTCGAGGGCGATCGCGAGCGCGCCGCGGAGGACTTCGACACGGTCGCCGAAGAGATCAAGACGCGGTTGGCCGCGAGCAAGATGGGCAAGGACGGAGCTTCATGAGCGACATCAAGAACCGCTACGCGCCCGTGCCGACCCTGCGCACCGGTCAGGCCCATCCGCATCCCGAGCCCATCGGCGGTGAGCACTACTCGGCCGTCGAGCTGATGCCGGGCTTCAAGGTGGTGGTGCTCGATCAGCGCAAGCTTCCGCTCGTCGAGCGCTACGAGTTCCTGTCGCGTGTCGAGGAGGTGGCGGACGCCATCCGCAACATGCTCGTGCGCGGCGCCCCCGCCATCGGCGTGTGCGCGGCCTACGGCATGGTCACCGCAGCGGTCGCGGAGAAGGGCGACGGACCGGCGTTCCTCGCGGCCATGACCGCCGCCGACGCCTTGCTGCGCGCGACGCGGCCCACCGCCGTGAACCTCGCGTGGGCGCTCGACCGCATGAAGCGCATCGCCGAGGAGGCGCGCTCGCTCGAGTACCCCGTGCGCACCGAGCGCATCGCCGCCGAGGCGCGTGCGCTGCACAAGGCCGAGATCGCCGCGTGTCGCGCCATCGGCGCGCTCGGCGCCCCGTTCGTACCCGAGGGCGCGACCATCCTCACGCACTGCAATGCCGGCGCGCTCGCGACCGGCGGGTACGGCACCGCGCTCGGCATCGTCCGCGCCGCACAGGAAGCGGGAAAGAAGATCCGCGTCCTCGCCTGCGAGACGCGTCCCTACCTCCAGGGCGCGCGGCTCACCGCGTGGGAGCTGTCGAAGGATCACATTCCGGTCGAGGTGATCACCGACTCGATGGCCGCGCACTTCATGTCGAAGAAGAGCGTCGACCTCGTCGTGGTCGGCGCCGATCGCATCGCGCGCAACGGCGACGTCGCGAACAAGATCGGCACCTATGGCCTCGCGTGCATTGCTGCCGCGCACGAGGTGCCGTTCTACGTCGCCGCGCCCTGGAGCACCGTCGACCTCGGGTGTCTCAACGGCGACGCCATCCCGATCGAGGAGCGCGCGGAGCGCGAGCTCTCGCACTTTCCGCTTCCGGACGGCAACGCGGTGCAGATCATCCCCGACGGCGTCCGCGTGCGCAACCCGTCGTTCGACGTGACCCCGCACGCGCTCATCACCGCCATCGTGACCGAGCGCGGCGTCGTGCAGCCCGTCTCCGAGGGCGAGCTGGCGAAGCTCGCCACGCAGTGAGGATGAGGACGCGGTGAGCGCGCCGCGGGAGCGGACCCGTCGGTCCATGCTACGCTGACGGGCTCGGAGGTCATCTTGCGGACGCTTTCTTTCGCATGGGGGACGGGCGCGTTCGCGGGATGCGTCGCGGCCTTGGCGTGCGGCGCGTGCAGCGCGAAGACGCGCGCGTCGATCGACGACGCCGCGGACGGCGGACCGGCCGGCAGCAGCGGCGGCTTCAACAAGCAAGACGGCGGGACGCCCGCTCAGCTCCCGCAGTGCGCGGACGCCAACAAGGACGTCTTCGTGATCGCCGAGGACCGCACGTTCTATGCGTTCCACCCGCCGACCACGACGTTCACGGCGAAGGGCATCCTCAACTGCCCGACGGGGGGCGCGATGCCGACGTCGATGGCCGTCGATCGCGAAGGCATCGCGTGGGTGCGCCACAGCGACGGCACGGTGTGGAAGGTGTCGACCACCGATCTCTCGTGCGAGGCCACCAAGTTCCAGCCGCAGGCCGAGGCTTTCACCAAGTTCGGGATGGGGTTCGCCACCGAGAGCAAGGGTGGCTCCGCGGAGACCCTCTACCTCTCGGACAGCAACGGCGCAGGTCTGGCGAGGCTCGACACGAAGACCCTCGCGCTGTCGTTCATCGGCCCTTACACCGGTGACCTCGCGGGCACGCCGAGCGAGCTCACGGGGACCGGCGACGGCAAGCTCTACGGCTTCTTCATCACGTCGCCGGCTCAGATCGGCGAGATCTCGAAGGCCACGGGCGACATCATCAATCCCAGGCCGCTTCCCGGCGTCTATGCCGGCACCGCGTGGGCGTTCTCGTTCTACGGTGGCGACTTCTACGTCTACACGAACGCGGACGGCGCGAGCGGCTTGCCCAAGGACAACGGCGGATCCGACGTCACCAAGTACAGCCCGGCCGACGGCTCGACCGTGGTGGTGAAGAGCAAGATCGGCTTCAAGATCGTGGGCGCCGGCGTCTCGACGTGCGCGCCCACGACGAGCGTTCGCTGACCGGGACGGCCACGCGGCGACGCGGCTCCGCCGGCCCGACACGTCATTGACCGTGCCCCGCGGCGACGCTACGTCATCGCCGTGAGCTCTTCGTCGCCCCCGAAGTCACGCTTCGAGCCCAAGCCCCCGTGGCTCAAGGTCCGCATGCCGGGCGGTGAGACCTACACCGAGCTGAAGAAGACGTTCCGCGAGCTCGATCTCCACACGGTGTGTGAAGAGGCGCGCTGCCCGAACGTAGGCGAGTGCTGGACCGAAGGCACCGCGACCGTGATGCTCCTCGGCGACGTCTGCACGCGCGGCTGTCGCTTCTGCGCCGTGACCACCGGCAACCCGCGCGGTGCCGTCGACGGTCGTGAGCCCGAGCACGTCGCGCGCGCCATCGCGCGCCTCGGCCTCCAGTACGTCGTCATGACCATGGTCGACCGCGACGACCTCCTCGACGGCGGCGCCTCGCACGTCGCGCGCACCGTGAACCGCTTGCGCGAGCTCCGGCCCGACATCCTCATCGAGACGCTCCTCGGCGATTTCGGCGGGCACATGGAGTACGTCGACATCACCGCCGAGGCCGAGCCGCACGTCTGGGCGCACAACATCGAGGTGGTGAAGCGCCTCCAGCGCACCATCCGCGACGTGCGTTGCAGCTACGAGCAGTCGCTCGCCGTCCTCGCGCGCGTGAAGGACAAGAATGCGGGGCGCGTGACCAAGTCGTCGATCATGGTCGGCATCGGCGAGCGCGACGAGGAGGTCTTCGAGACGCTCGCCGACCTCCGCAAGGCCGGTGTCGATCTCGTGACCCTCGGCCAGTACCTGCGGCCCACCCCCAAGCACGCCGCCGTCGATCGCTACGTGACGCCCGAGACGTTCGACTCCTACGCCGAGGCCGCGCGCGGGATGGGCTTCGCGTTCGTCGCGAGCGGACCGCTGGTGCGCAGCTCGTACAAGGCGGCCGAGGTCTTCGTACGCAGCATCCTGCGCCCCGGCGATCCCGAGGGCGCCGATCGCCTCATCAAGGAGCGCCTCGCCGAGGCGCAGCGCGCGGCGCAGGCATTGAGCGGCGACGCCGGCGCGGGCCCGCGGACCACCAGCGAGCTCGCTGCACGAGAGACGGCCTCGCTCATCCCTGCCACGAGCCTCTTGCGGAGAGCTCCGTGAGGTCCTGCCGCACGGCGTCCATCTTCGCGATGGGCGTCGTCGTGGCAGCGATGGCGGTCGCCGCCTGTCGTGAAGCGCTGACCACAACCATCCCGCCGGTCACCACCGCGTCGCCCGACGGTGCGCCGCTGGCCGCTGCGGTCGCCGAGCCGCCGGCAACGGCGAAGCTCGTCGACGCGCCCGCCAAGCTCGATGCCGCGGTCTGCGCGCGCACGCTCGTGGCCGTGGTGAAGGGGAAGATCAGCGCGCTCTCCGAGACGCTCGGCCCCGGTGACGTGCTCGTGATCTCGAACGGTGAGCCGTTCGAGATCACCGGCACGGGCACGGTGCTCTGGGCGCAGACGCCCATCGCCTCTTGCTCGGTGCAATCGCGTCCGGCGTCGACGAAGGCGGTGGTCAGCTCTGCCGCTTCGCCGAAGCTGGCGTGGTCCGGTGGGACCATGACCGCCCGGCTCGATGTCCAGACGCCGGAGCTCTACCTCGGTCGGCTCGAAGGGAGCGCATCGGTCGCCGAGCACAGCCATGCCGGCTCGTGGGAGATCCTCGCG
>JAYTZB010001113.1:0-4033 GCA_043742085.1 Polyangiaceae bacterium | reverse complement strand
GATCGAGCTCATCACCCCCGTTGGTCTCGAGGAGCAGATGCGCTTCGCGATCCGCGAGGGTGGCCGCACGGTCGGCGCCGGAATCATCACCAAGGTCCTCGAGTAGGACCCCTCCGGGAGTTTCAGGCATCCATGTCCGAGCGGATCGACATCACGCTGGTCTGCTCGGAGTGCGAGGCCCGGAACTACAAGACCACGCGCAAGCAGGCACAGCAGGGGCAGCTAGAGCTCAAGAAGTTCTGCCCCACGTGCAAGCGCCACACGGTCCACAAGGAGACGAAGTAGCGGACGGTTCTTCGGGAATCTCTCGGAGTGCCGTCGGTTTAGGGGTTTAGCTCAGTTGGTAGAGCAGCGGATTCCAAATCCGCAGGTCGTGGGTTCGAGCCCCCCAGCCCCTGCAAGCAAGCACACTCGACGGCACGAAAGAGCGCAACAGCGATGGCCACGGAAGAGGATCTCGAGAAGAAGCACGACGAAGAGGAGGCCGCCGACGAGGCGTCCGAGTCGTCCGATCTCGACGAGAAGCGCGCTGCCGAAAAGGCCGACAAGACGGACGAGGTCCGCGCCAAGACGCAGGACGAGCTCGACGCCGAGGCGGCGGGCCGCGCCGACGACGAGGCGCGCGAGGCCGCGGCCTCACCGCTGCAGCTCGGTTACCTCCGCTTCGTGTACGCCGCGTACATGGCGGGCGCGATGCTCGTCGCGTTCCTCGTCGCGAAGAGCGGCCACCTCGCCTGGTATCGCCTCGGTCAGTGGAAGCCCGAGCTCGGCGAGCCTCGTGACGAGGTGGTGTACGTCGTCGCCGGGCTGATCGGCGTCGGCGTCGCGCTCTACTACTGGCGCAAGCCCGAGTCGCGCCAGTACGCGAACGAGGTCGCCGAGGAGCTGTCGAAGGTCACCTGGCCCAGCCGCAAGGAAGTCACCGGGTCCACGACGGTCGTTCTGTTCTACACGCTGTTCGCGACGGTCTTCTTCGCGCTGATGGATCAGTTCTGGAAGTACGTCACCGACAAGATTTACAGCTTCTGATGGCGCCGAATCAGGTCGCTCAGAAGGTGAGTGGGGAGTTAGCCGTGGAGTCCGTAATGGCCAAGAAGTGGTACGTCATCCAGACCTACTCGGGATACGAGAACAAGGTCAAAGAGGCCCTTCTGCAGCGGGTCAAGGAGCACGGGAAGGACGCCGCGTTCGGCGAGGTCCTCATCCCGACCGAGACCGTCCAGGAGTCCCGCGGCAACGGCAAGCAGCGCATCCGCCAGAAGACCAGCCTCCCCGGCTACATCTTCGTCGAGATGGAGATGACCGAGGAGGCCTGGCACCTCGTCAAGGACACCCCGAAGGTCACCGGCTTCATCGGCAACCAGCGTCCGCAGGAAGTGCGTCCGCAGGAGATCGAGGATCAGCGCCGTCGTGTCGTCGAGGGCGCGGTCAAGCCGAAGCCCCGCGTGAACTTCGACGTGGGCGACGAGATCCGCGTCATCGACGGCGCGTTCGCGAATTTCTCGGGCACGGTCGAAGAGGTCAAGCCCGACAAGCAGAAGCTCAAGGTGAAGGTCAGCATCTTCGGCCGCGCGACGCCGGTGGAGCTCGACTTCAGCCAGGTCGAGAAGCGGGCGTAGCTCACTTTTCGGCCCGAAACCGCGGTGCGCTTAGCGAAATCTAGGCCAGCCGTAAATACACGTGGAGTTTCGGGGAAGATGCGCTAAGTAGCGCGTCCCGATTTTCAATGCGCACTACGGCCCGCTGAATTCAAGCGGAACCTCGTAGGAGCAAGCGAAGGCGACAGTCATGGCGAAGAAGATCACCGGTCAGATCAAGCTCCAGCTCCCCGCCGGCAAGGCGAACCCGGCGCCCCCCGTCGGCCCCGCGCTCGGCCAGCACGGCGTGAACATCATGGGCTTCTGCAAGGAGTTCAACGCGAAGACTGCGGGCGGGGACATGATCATCCCCGTCGTCATCACGGTCTACGCCGACCGCTCCTTCACGTTCATCCTGAAGACGCCGCCGGTCAGCGTGCTCCTCAAGAAGTTCGCAGGCCTCCCCACCGGCAAGAAGCCGGGCGCCGGCTCCAAGGAGCCGAACAAGGTGAAGGTCGGCAAGGTCACCGAGAAGCAGGTCCGCGAGCTCGCCGAGATGAAGATGCAGGACATGAACTGCACCGACCTCGAAGCCGCCATGAAGACCGTCCGCGGCACCGCGCGATCCATGGGGATCGACGTCGGCGGCTAACGCCTTTCTTTCCCAGGTTCGAGGGGCTCCGCCCGTCTGACCCGAGATTTTGAAACTACGGGAATGGTTCCCGGAGTGTGTGGTGAGAGACCTCAGAACCACCGTCCCGCTTGATGCGGGGCAAAGCGGTGGGAGGCCAGACGAGCCTTCAAGGCAAGAGCGCCACGAAGTCGAGAAGGGCCGAAAAGGAGGAAGATGCCGAAGTTGTCCAAGAACCGCACGAAGGTCGACGAAGTCGTCGACGGTTCGCGCAAATACACGGTTGAAGAGGCGTGCGCCCTCGTCAAGAAGGCGAAGTTCGCCAAGTTCGACGAGACTGTGGACCTGGCTGTTCGCCTCGGAGTCAATCCGAAGCATGCAGACCAGATGGTCCGCGGCGCGCTCGTCCTACCCCACGGCACCGGTCAAACGGTCCGTGTCCTCGTCTTCGCCAAGGGCGAGAAGGAAGCGGAGGCCAAGGCGGCCGGCGCTGACTTCGCCGGCAGCGACGACATGGTGGCGAAGGTGTCCGAAGGCTTCATGGACTTCGATCGCGTCATCGCGACGCCCGACATGATGGGCGCCGTCGGTAAGCTCGGTCGCATCCTCGGCCCGCGCGGCCTCATGCCGAACCCCAAGGTCGGCACGGTCACGTTCGACATCAAGAACGCCGTCATGGAAGCCAAGGGCGGCAAGATCGAGTACCGCGTCGAGAAGGCTGGCATCGTCCACGCCCGCGTCGGCAAGGTCTCGTTCGCCGAAGGCGCTCTCGCCGAGAACGCGCGCGCTCTCATGAATGCGCTCGTCCGCGCGAAGCCTTCCACCGCGAAGGGCATCTACGTCCGGAGCATCACCATCAGCTCCACGATGGGCCCGGGCGTCAAGATTGACACTGCCGCGTTCGTCGGCGGCGTCGAGGAGACCTGATCATGGCAGCACAGACATCAACCCGCGACGGCAAGACCGCTGTCATCGGGACGGTGAAGGGCCGCTTCGACAAGATGACCTCGGCGGTCTTCCTTGATTACAAGGGCATGACCGTCGAGCAGGCAACCACGCTTCGCGCCAGCTTCCGTAAGGCCGGCGTCGAGTACAAGGTCGTCAAGAACACCCTCGTCAAGCAGGCCCTCAAGGACACGGCGTACGGCACCAAGCTGAACGACGTCCTCGTCGGCATGACCGGCATCGCATGGTGCTACGAGGACCCCTCGGCGGCCGCCAAGGTCGTCAAGCAGTTCAAGAAGGACGGCGGAGAAGCCGGCCAGAAGCTCGTCGTCAAAGGCGGACTCATCGAAGGCGAAGTTCTCAGCGCATCACGCGTCGAGAACGAGCTCGCGACGATGCCCGGCAAAGACGAGCTCCGCGCCACGCTGCTCGCGACGCTCCAGGCGCCGCTCCAGCAGTTCGTCGCTCTCCTCCAGGCACCGACCCAGAACCTCGTTTACGTCCTCGCCGCGAAAGAGCGGCAGGCCAACGGTGGTTGACTCGCGTTGACTCGCAGCGAGACGCACTTCCGCAGTCTCGCGTTTGAAGATTTAGAAAAGTTCGACTACGTACACGGAGTTTACAAATGACTGATCTCAGCAAAGACCAGGTTATCGACTACCTCTCGAACCTCCCCGTCATCCAGATCGCGGAGCTGATCAAGACCCTCGAGGACAAGTGGGGCGTCAAGGCTGCTCCCGTTGCCGTCGCGGGCCCCGCGGCCGCTGCCGGCCCCGCGGCCGCCGCCGCCGAGGAGCAGACCGAGTTCACGATCGTCCTCAAAGAGGCCGGCGCGAGCAAGATCAACGTCATCAAGGTGGTCCGCGAGATCACCGGCCTC
>JAYTZB010001112.1:0-6096 GCA_043742085.1 Polyangiaceae bacterium | reverse complement strand
GGCACCGCTGCAAGCATCGCGACGACCCGTTCGAGCTCGGCGACCGGCAGCGTGTGGCCGTGGACGCGCGCTCCGTCGTACGCCGCCATGCCGAGCGAGACGGCGGCGAGGGTGGTGATCGTTCCGGCGATACCTACGACCGGCGCGCCGCGCACCGATGCGGGTACCGACGCGAACGCTTCGCTCGCTGCGCGGGCCACGGCTTCGCGCTCGTTGTCGCTCGGCGGATCGCCGTGCACGTGACGCTCGGTGAGGCGCACGCTGCCGACGTCGTAGCTGTGGGCGAAGGCGATGGCGCGCGTGGTGCGGTCGCCGTCGACGACCTCCGTGCTCCCGCCGCCGATGTCGAAGACCACCACGCGTCCGTCGGGTAGCGAGAGCCCGCTCAAGGCCCCCGCGAAGGTGAGGCGCGCTTCCTCGTCGCCAGAGATGGTGCGCGCGTCCACACCGAAGCGCTTCTTCACGAGCGCGCGGATGGCCTCCCCACCGCCGGCGTCGCGCATCGCGCTCGTCCCGACGACGTCGACCTTCGCTACTCCGAGCCGCTCCACGATCCCCGCGTAGCGATCGAGACACGCGCTCGTGCGCTCGATGGCATCGGGGGCGAGCTGCCGCGTCTTGTCGACGCCCTGGCCGAGCCTCGTGATGGTGGCGTGCTCCTCGACGGCGACGAGCAGGCCGTCGCGCTTCTCCGCGACCAGCAAGAGCACCGTGTTGGTTCCGATATCGATGGCCGCGACGCGCATGTCCTCCACCTCCCACAAAAGCGAAAGGCCCCGCGACATCGCCGCGAGGCCTTCCGTCTCTGCCGTCGGCGACGGCAAGCGAGTCAGCGAATGTTGTTCAGATTCAGCATTTCCTCGACGTTCGGCTGCACCACCAGCTCGACGCGGCGGTTCTTCTTACGGTCGTCATCGGACTGCTGCGCGAGCGAGCCCGCGACCGGATCCGTCTCGCCGTAGCCCGCCGCGGCCCAGCGCGCCGGGTTCAGCCCGCCGCCGTTGGTGGCCTTCGGGTTCTTCGGGTCGGTCGGCTTCGCATCTCCGATGAGGAAGAGGAGGACCTGGCGCGCCCGCGAGAGCGAGAGCAGCCAGTTGTCCTTGAAGGCGCCGCCAGCCGGGTACTTCACGTTGTCGGTGTGGCCGGCCACGAGGAAGTAACGGTTCATCAGATCCTTGTCGCCGCGAATGACCTCGGCGACCTGACCGAGGACCTCCTTGCCCTGCGGCTTGAGGTCGTCCTTGCCCGAGTCGAAGAGGATGTCGCCCGGCAGCTGGATCACGAGGCGGTTGTTCCGGGGTACGACCTTGACGCCAATCGCGTTCAGCTTGTCGAGCTTCGAGCGCAGCTCGCGGAAGCGCTGCTCGATCACGGCGAGCTGGTCCGCGCGCTGCTTGTACTCGGCGAGGGCCTGCGCGAGCCGCGCGGCGTCCTCCTTCGACTTCTCGAGCCCGAGACCGGCAGCCTTGAGCTGCTCCTTCATCCGTTCAATCGAGTTCGAAGCCTCGCTGAACTTCGCCTGATCGTCGGCGATCTGCGCCTTCGCCGCCTTCAGGTCAGCGGAGAGCTTGTCGATCTCGCGCTGCTTCGCCGCCATCTCCTCGTCGGTGTGCCCGCACCCGCCGAGGGCAAGTGCGATCGTCGCGACGCACAACCAGAGCCAAAGCTTCCTCATCGATGTCCTCCTCGTTCGCCGTCGCGACGGTATCGGGGGCGTGAAGGAGTCGTCAAGGCAGCCCGTGCTCGCCGACGCCGCCGACGACGACGACGCGGAGGTGTGCGCCAGGTCGTGACCGACGGCGATCACGAGCACCCGCGGAGCGAATCGCGGGGTGCGTTTCGAGATCGTTTTCGGAGCGCGCGACACACGAAAAAAAAATTATTTTTCCCCGTTCCCCACGATCTCCGCGGCCCCATCAACGACTGCCCACCGTCCATGTTTTGATTCAAACACGGAATTTCACTCTAGCCTGACGACGGCCCGTAAAAATAGAGTCCGAATGTCGCCCACGCCGCGCCTGTCGACGCCGATCTCCCCGACACCCCTGATACACCCCCCACCCCCCTACGCCCGCTCAGCCTGCGCGTCCGTCAAGTTTTTTTGTTTGACAGGTAACGTAGGTGACCATATACGTGGGGTACATCACCTCTGCAGGAGGATACTCATATGGCTGCTAAGAAGAAGTCTGCGAAGAAGACCACGAAGACCGCAAAGAAGCCCGCCGCGAAGACGGCGAAGAAGAAGGCGGGCGCGAAGAAGCGCACGGCCAAGAAGGCTGCAAAAAAGGCCCCAGCTAGACGAGCCGCGCCCAAGGCTGCAAAAACTGGGCGGTCTGCGGCAAAGAAGTCGTCTGGCAAGCGCGGCGCAAGCCGCGGCGCCAAGGCGGCCCCGCCGGCCGGTGTTCCGTCGATGTTGGGCGGTGCTCCGACCTCCAGCGCTGGGCTGGATGCGGGCGAGGAGTAACAACTCCGCCGCAAAACCGTTAGGTTTTGCCGCCTAACTCGATCTACTCCGGTGGTTCGAGTGGGCATTTGGACGAGAGGGCGTACCCCCGAAAGGGGGGCGCCCTCTCGTTCTTTGTCTGTCCGCGTTTCTCGACCCATGGCTGAGCTCCTCAGCGGTCGAACGCACGCGAACGGATGAGGTCGATGATCGCGGGCGAGGTAGTCGCTGAGGCGGTCGGCCGTTCAGGGGGCATCGGGCGGACAGCCGCACACCTGCGACGTAGGTGTCGGACGTACAGTGGCGCCTCGGCTAGTCGCCGAGGTAGAGCTTCAGTGATTCCGCGGCCGCTCGCCGATCGAACGGGACGCCTTTCAGCTCGTCGCGCTGCCCGATCTGCTCGAAGAGCTGCGAGAGGAACGTGTGGAACTGCTCCGCCTCCGTCACCGCGTGCTCGAGACGGTGCGGATCGAGGAGGTCGGTCTCCTCGAGCGCGGTCAGGGCGGCGATGAACGCATCGAAGCGCGGGTAGTCCGCGGCACGGAGCAGCGGGTAGCCCATCGCTCCGAAGTACGTGAGGAACTCGCGGACGAACTGCAGGGACGACGGACCGCTCCACCGATCCTCGCGGCTCGGCGTCGAGCGCGCCTTCGCTCCGAATGCGCGGACGATCTGCGCGAACATCCAGACGTCGCGGCGGAGCCGGGTCGAGAGCGAGCGCCGTGCCGCCGCGTCGTCGAACACGCCGTGCTCGTCGAGCCGAGCGCCGAGCGCCTTGCCCAGCACGAGCACCGCGTTCTGGAGCGCGGGCCGCAGGTTGCCGCCGATCGCCGCGACGGCGGCGCGGAGCTTCTCGCTCGTCGCGGTCCCGTCGGCGGGCGGCAGGTCGTGCTCGAAGGTGCGGCGCAGCTCGAGGCGAACGTTCGCGGCGATACCCCCGAGGGTGGACTTGATGGTGAGGAGGCGATGCGCCTCGGCCATCATCTCCTCGTATCTGCCGGCGATTTGCGACGCCGGGATCTTGAACAGCTCGCGCTCGTAGCTGTCGGCGAGCTGCTCGCCGGCTTGCTTGCGGAGGTAGTCGGTGAGCGCCCGCGCGTCCGACCGGAGCACGCTCAGGATCAGGTACACGACGCCGGCAGGTCGCGGCTCGCGCACGACGTGATCGAGCAGCGTGAGGTAGCGAAGCATGCGGAACAGCGAGAGGAACGTCAGCGCCACGAGCCGGCGCGCTTGCTCCCCCGGCACCTGGCGCATCAGCTCGAGCAGGCGGACGTTGGTGATCCGATCGAACTCGGGACGGAACTCGAGCGCCGCCAGCGGGTTGAAGAACGCCGACTGCGACACCTCGCGATGGGCGACCGAGAGCGTCGCGTAGAAGAGCCGGAAGGGAACGCGCGGGAGCCTGGTCACTCCACCTGTCACCTCGAGGAGGTTGGTCAGCGCGTGGCGCAGCAGGAAGAGCGACTCCTCCGGCGTGTCCTGCGTCATCGTTCCGCGCACGAGCCGCGAGCGCGCGCCGTCGTCCGGCAGCAGCATCTCGAGGTAGCGCTGGAACACGAACGCGCGCTCTTGCTCGCCCAGCAGGAGGCGCGAGAGCGCCACGACGCGCTGCATGCCGTCCCGCGCGAGCGCCAGCGCCTCGCGGTAGTCCTGCGCGACGATCGCGGCGCGTCGCGGCGTTCCCGGGTGATTCCGTGGGTTGGCGAAGCACGCGAGGCCCTTCAGGAGCACCTCGAGCTCGAAGAGCGCCTCGTCACGCCGGCCCTCGGGCAGCTTCGCGATCCATTGATCGCGCGCGTGCGATTGCTCGCGACGGAGCCCGCGCGTGTCGCGGAGGAGATCGGAGTAGGCGTCGGCACCACCCGGCGGGATCGATCGCGGCGCCATCGAGGCGAGCGCTCGCGGCGGGAAGGCGCTCCCGCCGCTCGATCCACGCGGCGGGACCGAGCGGCTCACGGCGAGGCCTTGGCCCGCGGACCGCGGCCTCCGGCGCCGGAATCGCCCGATTTCGACGGGCGATCGCCGTCGCGCTTCGAGAGCAGCGTGTCGAGGCGACCCACGCGGGGACCGAGCATCTTGGCCATGACGCCTTCGATGTCGCGGCCAGTGCGCTGCGTCAGGAGCGTGATGTCGAGCGCGACCTGGCTCGTCACGATCTCGGCGATGGCGGTGGTCTCGCTGATGACCGCCGCATCGAGGTCGCCCATCTCGGTGGCGCCGACGAGCGATCGCTTGTCGTCGGCGACGACCACGAGCCGGTGCTTCCAGAACTCCTCGAGGCCCTTTTCTTCGAGCCCATAGCTGAAGACCTCGCCCGGGAGCGCCGGCAGCTCGGCATGCGAGAAGACGACGATGTAGACCTTCCGCTTCGCGGCGCGCTTCAGCTCGGCGGTGATCTGCTCGATCTCGCGCGGCCAGCCGCTGATGACGACCCGCTGCTGCGCGCCACGGATGAGGCGCTCGGCCTCCTCGAGGATGCGCTGGTATCCGCGCACGCTGAAGGCGTCCGGCGCGGGCGGCGACGTGTCGATGCTGCGGATCGCGGTCTCCAGCTGCTCGGTCGACGAGTCGAAGCGCTTGCGCAGGAGGACGAGCAGGTCGTCGGCGGCGGCCGGTGCGAAGCGCTCGGGCGTGCCCGCGATCGAGCGCGCCGCGCCTGCTTTCACGAGACGGCGCAGCACGCCGTAGACCGCGGAGCGCGGGATCTGCGCGCGTACGCCGACCTCGTAACCGGTGGCCGGGCTGTCCTGGAGGAGCGCCGCGTAGGCGCGCGACTCGTTCAGGCTGAAGCCCAGGGCCACGAGGGCGGGCACGACGTCGGGTTCGCCCCGTCGGGCATCGCGGAGCGTGTCAGCCATCGCCCTTTTTCCCACGAAACGCGCGCGTAGACCAAGTGCCCGCACGCATCTCGCGACCGATTGTGCGCTAGCCTCGTCCCATGAAGCTCGGAAAGGTTCTCGCCACGACCGCGGTCTCGGGGATGCTGGCTGCGCTCTCGGGTTGCGGCGGCGCCGCCGCCAAGGGCGCCGGTGAGAGCGCGGCGCCCGCTACCCCCGCCTCGCCCGCCACCGACATGCCCTCGGTCGGCGAAAAGAACTGCTGCAAGGGCAAGAACGCCTGCAAGGGCAAGAGCGGCTGCAAGAGCCAGACGAACGCCGCCTGCGCCGGTCAGAACGACTGCAAGGGCAAGGGCACGTCGTGCCCGAGGGGCTGAGGGCCTGAGCTACCGCGCGCGTCACGCGATCCCGGACCTCGGCGTCGGCGTCGGCTTCCGCGCCCCGCACTACGGGCGCATCCTCGACGACCATCCGGCGATGGACTGGTTCGAGGTCATCAGCGAGAACTTCATGGTCGGCGGCGGACGGCCCCTCGACAACCTCGCGCGCCTGCGCGACGGCTATCGCGTCGTGCCGCACGGCGTCTCGCTGGCGATCGGCTCGGTGGAGCCGCTGGACCTCTCGTACCTCGCGCGCCTCTCCGTGCTCGTCGATCGCATCGACCCGCCGTGGGTGTCGGATCACCTGTGCTGGGGACGCGCGCCGGGCGTGCACCTGCACGACCTCCTGCCGCTTCCGTACACGGCGGAGGCCGTGAGCCTCGTCGTGGAGCGCGTGAAGCGCGTGCAGGGCACGCTGGAGCGGCCCTTCGCG
>JAYTZB010001111.1:0-3404 GCA_043742085.1 Polyangiaceae bacterium | reverse complement strand
CGAAGGCGAGGACCAAGACGAGAGCGTCCAGCGCGAGGCGCGCCGACGACGGTGACGAGGTGAAGGTCGGCAACCTCGTCATCACGCATCCCGAGCGTGTCGTCGACAAGGAGACCGGGATCACCAAGGGCGATCTCGCGCGCTACGCCGGCGTGATGGCGCCGCTGCTCTTGCCGTTCGCGAAGAAGCGACCGCTCATGCTCGTGCGCTGCACTGAGGCATGGGACGGCGCCGGCTTCGGCTCGCAGGGCAAGCGTCCCAAGCGCGCGTCGTGCTTCGTGCAGAAGCACTCGGGTCGCGGTCTCGTCGCGAACATCGGGCGCGGCGAGGTCGACGGCGAAGAGGTGCTGTTCGTGAGGAGCGAGGAGGAGATCGTCTCGCTCGCGCAGCTCAACAGCGTGGAGCTGCATGGCTGGGGGTCGCGCATGCCCAGCTACGACAAGCCGGACTGGATCGTGTTCGACCTCGATCCCGACGTGGGCTTGCCGTTCGCGCGCGTGGTGGAAGCCGCGCTCGACCTGCGCGACGAGCTCGCGAAGATGGGCCTCGTGACGTTCGTGAAGACCACCGGCGGCAAGGGCCTGCACGTGGTGGTTCCGCTGACGCCGAAGGACGACTGGGATGTCGTGAGCGGCTTCGCCACGGCGGTCGCGGAGGGCATGGTGAAGCGCGAGCCGAAGAAGTTCGTCGCCACGATGACCAAGGCGGCGCGCACCGGGAAGATCTTCGTCGATCACTTCCGCAACGGACGCGGCGCGACGGCCATTCTCCCCTACTCGCCGCGTGCGCGGACGGGCGCGACGGTGGCGCTACCGGTGACGTGGAAGGAGCTCCCGGCGATCGATCCGCAAGCGTTCACGGTGCTGACGGTCCCGGCGCTGCTCGCGAAGCGACGCGTCGACCCCTGGGCCGGTCTGCTGACGACGAAGCAAACACTCCCGCGCGAGCTGGCAGCCGCGCTCCGCAAGCGCGCACGCTGACGCGATTCGTAAGCATGCTAACGATCTTCGTGAGCACGCTTACGAGTTAGAGTCACAAGGACGCTAACTCGCAAGCTAACTTGCGAACCGCGGATCGGGCTCGGATCAGGTGCCGGGCGGCTTCGGGATGCACGCGGCGAGGGCGCCACCACCGACGAAGCACGACGAGCCCTGGATGCAGTCGGCGTCCGACTGGCAGGGGAACGCGCACTTGCCGTACTGCGTGTTGCACTTGTGCGTCATGCACGAGGAGTCGTTCTGGCAGGGAAGCGCGGTGGGACCCGGGACCGCCATGGCGGCGCCTGCGGGAGCGACGCCCGGCTGCTGCGGGTATGCGCCCGGCTGCTGCGGGTACGCGCCCGGCTGCTGCGGGTATGCGCCCGGCTGCTGCGGGTATGCGCCCGGCTGCTGCGGATAGCCCTGCTGCGGCTGTCCGTAACCGGGCTGACCGTAGCCTGCCTGGTTGGCCGGCGGCGTCTGATCCTTGCTGCCACACGCGACGACGAGGGCCGCGACGGCGCCCATACCCACGAACACGGTCGAGATCTTCATGCGTTCCTCCAAGCTACGGCAACGCCCGCCGTAGGCCGCTGAAGGCCTCGTCGGGTGATGACTACAACTATCGGCGGTCACCCGGAGCGTCAACGGCCCTGCGCTTGCCCCCTTACAGGACCCCTCCGTGCGGTATCGTCGCGGCGATGCTCCGCCGCAGTCCAGCCCTCGGGTTGGTCCTCCTCCTCGCATGCCACCAGGGCGAGCCGCCCTCCGCCGTGGGCCTCGACGCCGCGGTGTCCCCGCTCCCGCAGCCCCCCGGCGAAGCGGCCACTGCGGGCGCGATCGGCGACGCCGGCGCCGTCGCGAACGCGAACGCGAGCGCGAGTAGCCCGAGCGCGGGCAGCGCCAGCAACGCCGCCGTCGCCAGCGCCGCCGTCGATGCCGGCCCCGATCCCGGGACTCTCCCGCAGACGAAGGACAAGCCGGAGGCATCGGGCGCCGCGTTCGATGCGCGTGTGGCCGCGCTCTGGGACGCCGTCGTCAAGGACGACCCCGATCGCGCGATGCCCTTCTTTTTTCCGGTCACCGCGTACGAGCAAGTGAAGGCCATCACCAACCCGGCGTCGGACTGGCGACGCCGGCTGGTCGCCGCGTACAAGCGCGACGTCCATGCGCTCCACAAGCGCGTCGGGGATCAGGCCGCGAACGCGAAGCTCGTTCGCGCCGATGTCCCGCAGGATCGCGCGCGCTGGGTCGAGCCCAACGAGGAGTCGAACAAGCTCGGTTACTATCGGGTCTACGGCACACGGCTCGTCTACGAGGTCGATGGCAAGGAGCGCAGCCTCGAGGTCACGTCGCTCATCTCGTGGCGCGGCGAGTGGTACGTCGTGCATCTGAGCGGCTTCAAGTGAGCCTGCCCGAGCGCGGCCCGTGGCCCCATCCGCGCGACGTCACGGAGACAGCGGCTGCTCCGCCGCAGGCGTAAGGCTACGGGCAAATGACGCGCTCCCCGATGGTTGCGATCTCGCTCGGCACCCTGGCCACCGTGGCCACCCTCGCGCTGGTGGCGGCTTGCGGCGGAAAAATCCTCGACGACGGATCGGTCACGGCCACCTCCGGTGGGCCGGGCACGTCGCCGACCGGGAGCGCCGGCGGCGGTCCCGGAGCAACAACGGGCAACGTGCCGAGCTCTCCGACGGGCGGGCCGACCTCGGGTCCCGGCACCGGCTCCGCGCAACCCACCACAACGAAGCCCATCGCGTGCGGCGGCGGCTCATGTGACGGCGCCACGCAAGAGTGCTGCATCACCGTCGGTGGCGGACCGGGCGGCGGCGGAAGCACGAGCAGCGCGGGCGGCCCGCCCACCAATCCGTCGATGGCCACCTGCACGCCGAAGGGCAAATGCGGAGGCGACATCGCCCTCTCCTGCTCGAGCGCGGCGAGCTGCGCGAGCGGCCAGGTCTGCTGCGCTGACCTCAACGCCGACGCGCCGGCGGCGACGTGCCAGGCGTCGTGCGCGCGCGGCGACGCGCAGCTCTGCGTGAGCGACAAGGACTGCCCAATGGGTCGGACCTGCCAGGACACGCAAGTCGGCTTCAAGTTCTGCCGCCGTCCCGGTGGCGGCGGTGGCGGTGGCGGCGGTGGCGGCGCGAGCTCCAACGGCGGACCGTGAGACCGCGCTGCAGCGCGGCCCGACGAAGAGCCCTGCGGCAAAAGGAGTAGACGACGGGCCGCAGCGAACGTATCGAAGGCTCGATTCGCGCGGGCCTATAGCTCAGTCGGTAGAGCTGCGGACTTTTAATCCGTAGGTCGCGGGTTCAAGTCCCGCTGGGCCCACTCCAGTAGCTGTACACTGCACGCATGGCGCGGCGTCGCGCGGTCCGCTAGACGGACGCGCTCGACGGCCGCAGCCGAATGAGCCGAAACGCC
>JAYTZB010001110.1:0-2452 GCA_043742085.1 Polyangiaceae bacterium | reverse complement strand
GGCCCGCTGCCCGGCGCTTCACGGGATGTCCCTCGCGGTTGACGCCGCGGCTCCGGTTCCTGTAACTAGACGCGGTCACAAGAGGTCGCTCGCGACCGTGTGGTGCAGTAGCCAAGTGGTTAGGCACCGGTTTGCAAAACCGGCATATGTGGGTTCAAATCCCATCTGCACCTCGAAACTGAGCTCGAACCCGCAGAAATGCGGGCGATTCGTTCAGATCCCGTACGCCTTCTCGTAGAGGCGGGGCATCGACGGCGGCCGGTCGACGTCCAGATCGCGCTCGATGCGCGCCTTGAGCGCCGGCCATGCCAGCGCCGGCGCCGCCGGGTCGAGCGCTTCGAGGTCGCCTTGGAGCCTTTGCCGCCAGGAGCCCGCCGTCTCGAGATCGCGTTCCTTCTCGCTCTTGGGACGGCCCTGGAGCAACGCCGCGTCGCTCGTGAGGACGCCGATGCGACGGTCGGCCCACGCGATTTCCTTCGTGACCAGCACGCGGAAGCGATCCCGCTCCTTCGTCTCGGTCTTCGCATCCTTCGCAGCCCTCGCCGCGGCGGCCTCATCCGCGCTCGGCTCCGACGACGAATGACATGCCTCGACCGCGAACGACGTCGCGAGCGCGAGAACGACGAGGCTGAGGCGCGGGCCCATGGCGTCAGGCGGTTGCAAGCGGTGCGCCCATCCGAACCCGTAGCCTCGACGACGCGCGCCCCGCTCGCACGCGTGCCGTCCGGTGCCGCGGTCGCGTTCCGTCACACCGCGCGAACGCGCCCCGCACGGCCGGAGAGCGCGTTGGCTCTTCCACACGCGGGTCGCACGCAAATCCTAGCGCGGCATGTCTCGTGCTCGAGCTGTTGTCATGGCGATGCCGATGCACGACGTTTCGCTCCACGAGGCCCCTGCGAGCCGTGACGACGATCGCGGGTCCGAGCAGCCCATCTCCGGCACGCGCGCCCGCCGTCCTGCCGCCGTCGCGGCGGCCCCGTCGCCGCGACGCTCGCCGGACGAGGAGGCGATGCAGCTCATGATGAAGGTCGTCGAGCGCGTCGAGGTCGCGAAGAGCTTCGCGAAGATCGCCGCCGGCATCTTCACGGTGACCGCTGCGCGCGCCACCGTGCAGCTCCGCGCCGTTGCCGACGCGAAGATGACCGAGACCGTCGAGCGCAAGGGCGGCCTGCGGACCCAGGTCGACAGGGTGCGCAAGATCGCGCGCGCCGCGAAGGACGCCGCGGTTCACGTCGCGACGCACCGCCCGCAGGCAGCAACCACGGAGACTTCCCAGCCGACCGAATAGGTCAGTCCGACTGCGCGGCGAAGAGGCCCGGGATGCGCTGGCCGCATGTCGAGCACGCGTCGCCGCGCAGTCGCAGGGCCGTCGTCGTGAAGTTTTCGCGCTCCACCACGTTCGCGTGGCACTTCGGACAGCGCGTGTGCTCGAGCTCCTGGAACGTGCCGGTCACGTTCCCCACGTACACGAACTGCATTCCGCGCGCGTACGCCGTGCCTGCCACGGAGACGAGGAGCTCGGGGTGCATCGCCGGCCGGTCCTTCATCTTGTAGCGAGGCTGGAACGCATTGAGATGCCACGGCATCGCCGGATCGATCGCCGCGAGCTGCTTCGCCAGGCCGCGCAGACCCGCGGCGTCATCGTTGAAGCCGGGCACCACCAGCGTCACCACCTCCACCCAGTAGCCCAGACGGCGCGCCTCGACGATGGCCGCGAGCACCGGCTCGAGGCGTCCGCCGAGGGCCTTGTAGTGCTCGGGCGCGAAGCCCTTGAGGTCGACGCGGAACACGTCGGTCACGGGTCGTAGAAACGCGAGCGCCTCGGGCGTGGTATTCCCGTCCGAAACCACCATCGTCACGAGACCGCGCGCCTTCGCGGCCGTGAAGACTGCACGTACCCACTCAGCCGCGATCATTGGTTCGTTGTAGGCTGCACACATCACGCGGCAGCCGGCGTCGACGGCCTCGTCGACGAGCGCCGCTGCGGTCATCGCGATCGGCGCTTCGCCGGCGACGTCCTCGCGGAGGGCCTGGGAGAGCCGCCAGTTGTGGCAGTACGGGCAGCGCAGATCGCAGCCGTACATGCCGAACGTGAGCGACCGGGAGCCCGGCTCCACGTGGTAGACGGTGTTCGTCTCCACGGCCCGCACGTAGCGACGCGCGATGTAGCCGAAGGGAACGAAGACGTCGCCCTCCCTGCCCTCGCGGACGCCGCAAGCTCCAGCCCGCCCGTCGGTGAGCACGCAGCGATGCGCGCACGCCGCGCAGCGGAGCACCCCGCCGTCGCGATGCTGGAGCGCAGGCTCGCCGCGCACCGCCAGCTTCGACAGATCGACGCGCAGGTCGACGGACTTCCGCGGGCGTAGCGCGCTCGCCGGCAAGAGCTCGTCGTCCTGATCGTCCATCGCCGGGCTCTCTAGCACGGTCGACGGTCGGCCCGACCCGCAGCGCT
>JAYTZB010001109.1:0-3804 GCA_043742085.1 Polyangiaceae bacterium | reverse complement strand
CGTCTACTGTGGAGCTTCCATCGCCAGTGGTTGGGGCTCGATCGCATCCTCCTCGACGAGCACACCGTGCGCTCCGCCACCGTCGATGCCGCGTGGACCGCCGCGACGCCGCGAGCCGCAGTCGAGGAGTCCCGACGCTTCGTGGAGAACACGCTCGCCGCCGGCGGGTCGTTCCGCGAGCTGCTCACGAGCCGCCGAGCCTGGGTCGACGGGGAGATGGCGCGCATCTACGGCGTGCCGGTGACCGGCGATCCGGCGGCCTTCACCGAGACCGCGCTGCCCGAGGGCGAGCGCTCGGGCCTGCTCACGCGCACGTCGTTCCTCGCGGGCTTCGCGCATCGTGGTGCCACGTCGCCGCCGGTTCGGGGGAATGGAATCCAGCTCCGCCTCTTGTGTCAGCTCCCGCTCTCTCCGCCGCCCGGCGTGGATCTCTCGCAGCCAATGGCGACCCCAGCGCAAGGGCCGCAGACCAACCGCATGCTCTTCGAGGCGCGCACGCGGCCATCGATGTGCCAGGGCTGTCACGCCTCGCTCAACGGGTTCGGCTTCGGCTTCGAGAATTACAATGCCGCGGCCCACTTCCAGGCCACCGAGAGCGGGCTGCCCATCGACGCCAAGGGCATGATTCACGGCACCGATGTCGACGGGCCCTTCGACGGAGCCGTCGCGCTCTCCGAGGCGCTCTCGCGCAGCGCGGTCGTTCATCACTGCGCCACCGAGCAGCTCTTGCGCTACGCGCTCGGTCGCGCGCCCGAGGACGTCGAGGGACCCATCATCACCACGCTCGCGAAGCGCTTCATGGAGAGCGGCGGCGACGAGCGCGCGCTCATGACGAGCATCGTCACGGCACCGAGCTTTCGCATGCGCCGCGTGGAGCAGAACTGATCATGCTCGTCAAACGACGTCAGGTCCTGCAAGCGCTCGGTCTCGGCGCGCTCGGCGCGATGATCGGTCGCTCGCCCTCCGCCCGCGCCGACAGTCCGACGTTTCCGTCGCGCATCGTCTTCTACGTCCAGCCGCACGGTCACATCCCAAAGGCCTGGAACATTGGCATTCCAGGCGGATCCACCGATCAGGTCGCGCGGCTTCCGCTCGGCGGTCTCGCGCCTGCGGACCTCAGCCCGACACTGCGCCCGCTTCATCCGTTCCGCGAGCGGCTGCTCGCCATCGAGGGCCTCTCGCACACGTCGGTGCTCGCCGACATCGCCGAGATCATGCGGACCGGCGGCGACCTCAACAACCACCAGGTCGGTGTCGCCGATCTGCTGACCGGCGCGCGCGCGCTCCAGCGCTCGGGCACGTATTGCAGCGGCGGCGCGCGCACCATCGATCAGGAGCTCGGCGCGCGGCTCGTGGCTCCGGGCCGCTATGGCTCGCGGGCGTACGGCTTCGACTACATCCCGAACTCCATCGTGTCGCCGTTCTCGTATCTCGGGCCGGGACAGGCGACGCCGATGGTCTCCGATCCCAACACGGCGTTCGCCGATCTCGTGGGCGGCGCCATCCCGGGCGGCGCTCCGACGACGCGTGACGAGCGTCTTCGGGCGCTACGGCCTTCGGTGCTCGATGCGGTCGGTCGCGAGTACGATCTGCTCGCGCCGCAGCTCGGCAAGGAGGGACGCGAGAAGCTCGAGGCGCATCGGGCCCTCGTTCGCCAGCTCGAGCTGGACCTCGGCGCGCGCTCCCCTTCGTGCGGGGGCACCTTCGACAACACCGGCCATGCGGTGCGGCAGTTCATGGATCTCGTTCGCGTGGCGTTTGCCTGCGACCTCACGCGCGTCGTGACGTTCACCGCGCCGGTTCCTCAGTGCCCCGAGCTCGGCTATCCGGCGGAGAGCACCTTCCACACGTACGCGCATGCATCCATCGACGGCGGCACGTCGTGCGGGTCGACGTTCACCGCCGAGGCCGAGCGCGCGATGGTCGACCTCGACGCGTGGCACGCCGGGCACTTTGCGTACCTGCTGCAGCAGCTCGACTCGGTGCCGGAAGGCACGGGGACCATCCTCGACCACACCGCCGTGGTCTGGCTCACCGAGCTCGCGACACCGACGCACCAGCACCACGATGCGATGATCGTCGTCGCCGGTGGCTGCAATGGCTTCTTCGACGTCGGTCGCTACGTGCGCTATCCGCGAAACCAGCCCAACCCCATGGTCGATCAGCCGCTCACCGGCCCCGCGCACAATCGTCTGCTCGTCAGCTTGATGCAGGCGATGGGGCAGCCCGACACGTCGTACGGCATGACCGGCGCGACGGCGGCGGACGGCACGCCGCTCTCGTTCCGCGATCCGCTGCTCGAGCTGCATCGAAAGGTGTGATCGGCACCGACGCGCGGCGTAACGCGGCACGACGCGTGCACCTCGGAACGCCGGAGGACGAGGCCATGAAGTGCTACCTCTGTGCTGCTGCTGTCGTCGCCGGTGCGGTCGTGCTCTCCGGTTGCGCGCCGGAGCGCTACGCCTATGCGCCGGTCACCACGTCGAGCGCCGAGATCGAAGGCGCATCGGCCGCCGTCTATGGAGTGCCGGCCGACGCTCCGCGCGGCGAGGTCCGTGTCGCCATGCTCGGGGTCGCGGCGGCACCCGCGCTCGGCGGCGCGCAAGAGACGCGCTCCCGCGCAATTCACGTCGCGCTCGCGGTCTCGAACCGCGCCGACGAGGCATGGACGATCGACCCGTCGGAGCAGCGCCTCACCTTCACCGCCAAGCGCGAGCGGAGCGACGTCTACGCGATGACCAGCGATGCCGCACGTGCGGGTCCGGTGCTCGTCCCGGCGCGCTCGACGCGCGTGATCGACCTCTACTTCGCGTTGCCCATCCAGCTCGAGAAGGAGAGCGCCCCTCCCCCGTTCGAGCTGCGGTGGACGGTGCATGCCGGTAGCCAAGCGATCACGCAACGCACGCCGTTCCAGCGCTTTCTCGTCGCGCCGACGACTTCGGAAGACCGCGGCCTCCGCCAGCCCATCGAGCTGAACGACGACGATCGCCTTCGACACACGCTGCCCGGCACGGAGTCTCCTGAACGGCGGCCGCTCCTGCCGTTCGGCGATCCGCCCGTCGAGTGAGTCGAGTGAGTCGAGCGACTCGAGCGACTCGGGCGACTCGAGCGACTTACCGGCGGCCGCGGCGCGAGCGCGCGGCGATTGCAGTAGCGATCCGGCGGCGGAGCGTCCAGCCGATGCAGGCAAGGACGATGAGGTTGGGCACCGTCCAGCCGAGACCGAAGAGGAGCCACCCAACCGCGGTGCGTCGCAGGGCCTGCTCGTGGGGGATCGCATGAGGGCGCGCGTGCGTGTCGGCATCGACGAGGTCGACGGTCCCGCGGTCGCCCGGGAACTGGACGCGACCGACCTTCGCCTCGCCGGTGAGGCGAACGCCGCGGCCGCCGTCGAGCTCCGGCAGGGTCATCTCGTACTTGCAGATACCGAACTTCAGCGCGTTGACGATCGCGAGCTGCTGGCGGTTCGTGTCGCCGTCGTCGTCGTCGTCGAGCTTGGTCGTGACGGTGCAGATCTCGGGCGTGAGGCTGCGCGCCCTGGTGAGCGCGCTCTGGCTGCACACCGGCGTATCTCCGAGGCGAACCAGTGCGCTGGCGTAGAACGAGTCCCCTTCGAGGGCGCGGCACGGGCCGCCGCCGCAATCGAGCAGCGCGGCGTCCTTCAGCTCTCCGCGCTCGATGACGCGGACCGATACGCTGGTGTCGTCGACCGTCGAGCGAATGGTGACGCGCTCGCGCTTGGTGGGCGTGCGGAACGTGTAGACCGACGCCCCCTGCGCCGGCGGCACCAGATCGAGCGCGCCG
>JAYTZB010001108.1:0-3073 GCA_043742085.1 Polyangiaceae bacterium | reverse complement strand
GCGTTCCTTCCGCAGCTCCGGCGCGAGCACGTGTCGCGCGAGATCTTTCCGGCGGAGCCGGGCCACATCGGTACGCACCACGTCGACGCGGTCGAGCGGCGAATGTTCGAGGTACTCGGCCAGGGCGAGGAAATCATCACGAATGCGTCGAATCGTATTCCCGAGCAGCCGCGGTTCGCCTTTGCGGCGGGATTGCTCGCGCTCGTCATCGCGGTGGGTCTCCTGATCGGAGCGGCTCGATGAGCGCGCTCGCCGCCGCCTGCCAGCTTGCGGCGCTCTTCGTGATGCCCACGATTGTCGTCTTCGCGATCAACCGGACGAAGGCGATCTGGAGCGGCCGCCGCGGGCAGCCGCTCATGCAGTTCGCGTACGACGTCATCCGGCTCTTGCGCAAGGTACCCGTCTACAGCGACGTGACCACGATGGTCTTCCGGCTTGCACCGTACGTCGTGGTCGCGACGGCTGTGGTGTCCGGGCTCTTGGTTCCGGTCCTCGGCCTGAGCTCGCCCTTTGGCTTTCCGTTCGACTTCGTCGCCTTCGCGTACGTGTGGGGGCTGGGTCGCATGGCGCTCATGCTCGGCGCGCTCGACACCGGCAGCTCCTTCGAGGGAATGGGCGCGAGCCGCGAGGCCACGTTTTCGGCATTGCTTGAGCCTGCGTTCATCCTCGTGACCGGCGCCGCATGTCTGCTGACGGGTCAACGATCGTTCGCTTCGGTCCTCGCTCTACGCCCGACGGACGGCGTCCTCGCGGTGGTGTGGCTCGCGAGCCTCGTCGCGCTCTTCGTGGTCGTCCAGGTCGAGTCGGCGCGCATGCCGGTCGACGATCCGACGACCCACCTCGAGCTGACGATGGTGCACGAGGTGATGATCCTCGACCACAGCGGGGCCGACCTCGCGGCGCTGCACGTCGGCTCCGCCGTGAAGCTCACGGTCGGTCTCTCGCTCATCGCGGCGCTGCTCAATCCCTTCGTCGGGGGCGCGAGCGCCGTGGTGGTGGGCGCTGCGAACCTTGGGCTCACGATCCTCCTCGGCGTCGCCATAGGCACGGTCGAGTCCTTGATCGCACGCCTCAAGCTGCGAGCGGTGCCTCAGTACATCGTGGTCGCGCTCGTCGCGGCAGGGGTCGCGCTGCTCGCGACGACCTTTCGAACGGGAGGTGCCGGTTGACGGGCCTCCTGATCGCGTTCGTCATCACCCTGCTCGTTCCGCTCTTCGTCGGAACGTGGCGAACGAGCCTGCTCGGCCTCTCCGTCCAGGGCGCGCTCATGGCAGCGATCGCGATCCATCACCACGGTGTTCATCTCTCGGTCCGCAGCGGCATCACGCTGTTCGACCTCGTAGTCTTGCGCGGGTTCGGCTTGCCGCTCGCGCTCTACTTCGTGCTCCGAGCTCGGGGAGCTTCGGCCCGAAATGACGTCATAGCGCCCAACCTCTTCTCGTGGGCGATGGCACTGGCGCTGATCGTCTTCGCGTTTCGGGCCGCAGACGTTCTCGTGCCGGCAGACGGCGACGAACAGACGCTCGTCGCCGTCGCGGCGTCGGCACTCCTTCTCGGCATGGTCGTGCTCTCGACCGGGAGAGGGCCTACCAGTCAGATCATCGGCCTGATGCGCATCGAGAACGCCGTCGCGCTCTTCGAGCTCGGGGGCAACCCCGATCACGAGTCAATCGGGATCCGACTCGGCCAGACGGCGGTCTTGCTCGTCTCGATCGGCTTTTACCGCTGGTACCTGATCGGCCTATCAGGCGAAGAGTCGGCATCGAGCCGGCGGGGCGCCCTACCGCTATGAACCTCGTCTACCTATCGCTGGTGCCCGCGCTGCTCGCGCCCGGAGTCGGGGCGCGCGCCGCGCGCTCGGTTGCGCCGGTCGTGTTGCTCGGCGTGTCGATGATCCAGGCAGCCGCCGCCATCGTCGTCGCGTTCACCGTTCATGGCACTGCGCCGCTCGCAGGCGGGTATCTCACGACCGATGCGACGGCGCGACTGTTCCTGGTCGTCATCAACGTGATCTTCCTCGGTATCGCCGGCTACGTATGGAATCGAGCGCGGACCACGCCGGCGCTCGAGGACGCGGTCTCGCAGTTCGCGCGCCTGTCACTCGTGTTCATGGGGGCCGCGAATTTCGTCGTACTTTCGAATCACCTGCTCGCGGCGTGGCTCGCTCTCGAGGTGACGACGCTCGCCGCCGCCCCGCTCATCGTTCGAGAGGGGATTCCGTCGAGTCGGCGCGCGTCATGGCGCTACTTCCTGTTTTCGTCCGTGGGCCTCGGGATCGCGCTCATTGGCCTGATGTGCCTCGCCCGGAGCGTCGAATCCGAAGGAGGAACCTCGACGGCGTTTCTCGACGAGCTACGCACGCTGTCCGGCACGCCGGCGAATTTGTGGCGGCGCATCGGCCTCGCGCTCGTCGTCTTCGGCTACGGAACGAAGCTCGGCCTCGCCCCGATGTACAGCTGGTTGCCCGAAACGTACGACGAGGCACCGCCCGCTGTGACGGCGCTGCTGGCGGCCGTCCAGTTCAACTGTGCGCTCGTATGCCTGATCCGGGTCCTCCAGGTCTACCGTGCGGGCGACCGCGAGCTCGTGTCGGCCGAGCTGCTCGTCGTCGGCCTGCTCTCGATGGCTGTGTCGACAGTCAGCATCGTCGCGACGCGGAACTACAAGAGGCTCATCGCCTACGCGTCGATCAATCACGCCGGCGTCATTGCGATCGGGCTCGCCATCGGCAAGTCCGCGTCCTACGGCGTGATGCTCTACGTCGTCAGCAACGCGTTCATCAAGGCGATCCTCTTTCTGACCGCCGGCAAGATCAAGGCTCACTACGGTACGAAGGACACACGCGAGGTCGCAGGCCTCATCAAGGACCTCCCTTACAGCGGCCTCTTCTTCATGATCGGAACCTTCGCGCTGCTCGGCTTCCCGCCGTTCGGAAGCTTCCTCGGTGAGCTCATCATCCTGTCGGGGCTCGTGAGGGCGAAGCAGATCACCGTGTTCGTCGTCTTCTGCACGCTCATCGCGCTCTCTTTCGTCGCCACCGGTCGAACGATTTTCCCGATGATCTGGGGCGAGC
>JAYTZB010001107.1:0-4125 GCA_043742085.1 Polyangiaceae bacterium | reverse complement strand
GGGCAGCCGTCGCCGTTGGTGGCGAGGCGGATGTCCGCGACCTCACCCTGGAAGTCGCGGCCCATGTTCACGCCGGTGAAGTGATGATCACTCTCGTTGGCGCCGGTGGCGGCGTTCTTCACGAGGGCGGCGGTGCGATCGATCACGATCTTGCCCTCGAAGCCGACCGGACCTGCGAAGCCGACGGCAGCGCCGGTCGCCTTCTGCACGTCGGCGTCGCTCGCCATGAAGACCTCGTCGACGCCGAGGTGGCGCGCGAGACGGATCTCGTTGAGGTCGTGATCGCCACGCACGACGGCGAGCACGAGCTCCTTGTTCGCGAGGTACACGAGCGACTTGAGAAAGCTGCGCTTGCCGAGGCCGAGGAACTTCGACACGTCCTCGATGGTGCCGACCTTGGGCGTGTGGACCTTCTTCTTCTCCTCTTCGTTCGTGGCAGCCGCCTCTTTGGGGGCGAAGACCTTCACGGTCGCTATCTCGACGTTGGCCGCGTAGTCGCAGGTGTCGCAGGCGACGATGGCGTCCTCGCCGGAGTCGGCGAGCACCTGGAACTCGGCGCTGGTCGAGCCGCCGATGGCGCCGGGGTCGGCGGCCACCATGCGATACGTGAGGCCCATGCGATCGAACACGGCGCAGTACGCCTTGCGCATGATCTCGTAGCTGCCGCGCGCCGCCTCTTCCGTCACGTCGAAGGAGTACGCGTCCTTCATGATGAACTCGCGGCAGCGGAGGAGACCACCGCGCGGACGGGGCTCGTCGCGGAACTTCGTCTGCACCTGGTAGAGGTTCATCGGCATGTCGCGCCAGCTCTTGATCTCGCGGCGCGCGATGTCGGTGACGATCTCCTCGTGCGTGGGGCCGAGGTGGAACTCGCCGCCCTTGCGATCCTTCAAGCGGAAGAGCGTGTCGCCGTAGAGATCCCAGCGCCCGGTCTCCTTGAAGTACTCGGCGGGCAGGAGCGCCGGCATCAGGATCTCCTGCGCCCCGGCGCGGTTCATCTCCTCGCGGACGATGCCCTCGATCTTCCGCAGCACCCGCAGGCCGAGCGGCAGAAAATCGTACATCCCGGCGCCGACCTTGCGGATGTAGCCAGCGCGGACGAGCAGCTTGTGGCTCGCGTTCGCGGCGTCGGCGGGAGCTTCCTTGACGGTGGGAATGAGTGCGCGGGAATAGAGCATGCGATCGGTTGCAGGATTAGCACGCCCGTCGCGGCTCAGCCCCCGAAGATCTCCCGCGCCATGAGGCTCGGAGGCACCGTCGCTCGGATGAGGACGTCAGAGTGGAACTTCTTCAGCGAGAACTTCGCGCCTTCCCGCTGGCGGTAGCGCTCGCGCATCTTGAAGATCATCTGCCGGCCCGTGAGGTACGCCAGCGGCTGGGTCGGGCTCATCGTGTACCGCTTCACCTCGGACAGGGCGAGCTGGCGCTCGAGATGCACGTCGTCGGTGAGCATCTTCACCGCCTGATCGAAGGTCATGTCGGAGACGTGGAGCCCGACATCGATGACGATGCGCGCGGCGCGGACCAGCGTCCATTCGAGCTGCATGAGGCGCTCTTCGTCGGTGTAGTAGCCGAGCTCCGCCATCATCTCCTCCGAGTAGAGGGCCCAGCCCTCCGAGAAGATGGCGTGATCGAGGGCCTTTCGCACCACCGACGGGTTGCGGCGCGCGAACGAGAGCTGGAGGTGGTGACCCGGATACGCCTCGTGCACCGCGGTGTCGACGAGGTCACCGTGATCGTTCTCGCGGAGCATCTCCTCTTGCTTGGCCTTCGACAGCGTCTTGTCGACGGGCGTGACGAAGAAGAAGCCCTTGGTGGTCGCGTCGAACGGCGGCGGCTGATCGTAGGCCGCGGTGACGGTGCTGCGGAGGAACGGCGGCGTGTCGATGACGTCGAGATCGTCGCCGGGCGGGAACTCGACGGCGTCCTTCTGCGCGAGGTACGTGCGCGCGCGCGCCACCTCGGTCCGGTAGGCGTCGAGGAGGCCGTCCGCGGTGGGATGATGGCCCTTGAGACGCGCCACCACCTCCGGCCACCCCTTGGCCTTGGGGTCGATGCGCTTCGCCACCTCGGCCATCTGCGCGTTGGTCTCGGTGAAGAGCTTCTTGCCCATCGCGAGGAGGTCCTCGGGGGTCTCCTCGAGGAAGTAGTCGTTCTGGAGGAGGAACCCGAAGAGCTCGCGGCCCGCGGAGAAGCGGCCGTTGGAGCGCGGCAGCACCTCCTTCTGGAGCACCTTCTTGTAGTCCTCGTACGCGGCCTCGGAGACCTTCAGCGCGGCCTCGACGCGCGCCGTCTCGCCCGGGAGCGACGCGATCAGGAACGGGCGCTGCGCCTCGAGGAACGACTTCGCGGAGGACGCGCGATCGATCCCGACCTCGGTCCAGACGCGCGGCGGGTTGAGGAGGTTCAGCTTCGCCGCCTCGATGACCTTCGGGATCTTCTCGAGGCGCGCGACCACGTTGCGCGCTCGCTCGGCGGCCGGCGCGTAGTCGCGCGCGGTCATGAAGAAGATCGCGTTGAGCGGCGACGCGTAGATGTCGGGTTGCCGTTGCAGCGGGCGCTGCACGCGCTTCGTGCGGATGTCGACCTCGAGAGCACCGATGAGCATCGTGAGATCGGTGCGACCCGCCGGGCTCAGCTTCGGCGTCCTGAAGCGCTCCTTGAGCGACTTGAGCATCGCCTCCTCGCGATCGACGGCCTTGTCGAAGCCGGCGACGCTGCGGTCGTCGAGCTCGGCGTCGTTCTTGTGGAGGCCGAGCGCGGTCGCCGACTCGGGCGCGATCTCGACGAGGAGATCGAGATACTCCTGCCCCGCCTTCTGGACGGCGGCGTCGTCGGGGTCCGCGGGCTGCGGCGGCGCGGCGGGCCTTGGCGAGACATCGACGAGCGCCTTCGGAGGCGGCGGCGGTGCCGTCGCGTGCGAGCCATCCGCCGCGGGAGCGCAGGCGATCGCCGGAGCGAGGATGGCGAGAAGGAGGAAGAGCGACTTGCGAGGAGAGAGACACGAACGACGCGTGCGGTTCACTGTGCGCGCACCCTAGCCGTTCACGATCCGCTCGTCGATCGACGACTCGGTGTTTCTGAGGTCCGCCTGCGCGAAGTAGGCGCCCGCGCGGGAAGCGCCTAGAATCGAGGGAGTGGGCGGCGTTACCCCTCCGCGTGCTCGAGGTCTGGAACGGTCCGCGCTGGTCCTGTTTCTCGTTCTCGCTCTCGTCGGCGCGGGCTTCGCATCGGCGAGCTGCGGCCTCGACCTCTCGGACCTCTCGAATGGTGGGGACGTGCTGCCCGACGGCGCAACGCCGGCCGCCGACGCGCTGTCGACCGAGGGCGGCGTCCAGAGCGATGCCGGCGCAGGGAGCGACGCCGCTGCGGCGGACGGTTCCGCGACCGGACCTCGCAAGAACTCGTGCGGCGGCCTCCTCTTCGGGACGCCGCTTCCGCTGTTCAACCCGGACTTCGAGCTCGGCTGCACGAACGGCTGGAGCGTGTACGCCGGCGGTGCCACCGAGGACACGACACGGCCTTCGAGCGGCGCGATCGCCTGCCGTGTCTGCACCGGGACCACGGGCTCCGACGGCTTCTTCATCGGCGCCGCACTGGGACGACCCGTCCTGCCGGGCGAGGTCTACGAGGTCGTCGCGTGCGTGCGCGCGGTCCCTGCCGCCGGCAGCGCCGTGTCGCCGTACGCAGAGATGAACGCGGGGACCGAGGGGCATCGCGACTCCACGGTCGCTCTTGGCCCGACCTACACCACGGTGCGCGCCTCCTTCACCCCCGTTGCTGCTCACGCTGACCTCAGCATGAACATTCGCGTCAGCCCCGGTGTGGCAGGCGACTGCTTTCTCGTGGACGACGTCTCGGTGGCGCGCGTCCGCGACGCGAGCACCGACTAGCGCGTCACATCACGGGAACGGCAAGCGAGATCGTCGGGGTCTCGATCTGGCAGTTCTCGGCGGAGCAGACGCTCATCTTGTACGTGCCGGAGACGTGCGCTTCGCCTGCCGCTGTCGGCTTGAAGCGGACGGTCAGGGTCGCGGCCTTCTCACCGTCTTCGCGGAAGTCGCCAGCGGCGCGAGAGAACGTGTTCGCGTCGCCGCTTCCGAGGAACTGCACGCCAGGCGCGGC
>JAYTZB010001106.1:0-2122 GCA_043742085.1 Polyangiaceae bacterium | reverse complement strand
TCGTGCGATCGCCGCCCCAGCCCGCGGCCGCCTTGCGCGCCTCCTCGACGTCCATCCACTCGGCGAACGAGAGCGCGAACCCGAGCTCGCCGAACGTGTCCTCGTCGTCTTTCTTCCAGCCCTCGCCGAGCGCCGTCGCGGTGGGCGCAGGAACGGTGAGAGGCGCCTCGTTCGACTCCCACTTCTCGACGTGCAGGATCTGCTCGGTGGTGGTCGGCGCGCGATCCCAGGCGGCGTTGACGGCCTTCCAGTCGCCCTTTCGACGCAGCTTGTGGACGAAGCCGAGGCCCTCCATGTACGGCGCGATCAGCGTCGACCGCAGGATGTGCGGGACGCTCTGGATGTCGCCCATGTTCATGCCGCTCGCCATCAGCTCGCGGAGCGCGTCGTCCGGGATGTCGAGCGCCGACTTGTCCGGCTTCATCAGGAAGTCGAGCATGAGGCTCGTCGCGTCGCCCTCGGCGAGGCATGCGAGCGCCATGGCCTCGTCGCCGCGGCCCGGCTTGTAGTCGGAGCGCTTCTTGAGATCCCACTTCTGGTCCTGGAGCGCGTGCACGAGCTCGTGGGCGAGCGTGGCCTGCGCCTGCGGTCCGTGGAGGTCGGCGGCGAGATACATCGTGCCGTTCTTCGGCTCGTAGAAGCCCTCGAGCTGCGCCTCGAGCAGCTTCATCATCTCGCCCAGGTAATCGAAGGTCGGCGGCGCGAACCCCACGATCTGGAGAAGGAGCCCCTCGCGACGGAGCGCCTCTTGCGGATACTCGCGGAGCGCCTTGTCCTTCACGCGCGCGACGAGCGCGTCGCGCTCCAGCTTCACGCCGGGCACCGGCTTCAACGAGGGAATGCCGCGCATCTCGCTCACGATGGCGAGCGTCTTCGCGACCTGGCGTGAATCCTTGGAGGCGAGCGAGCCCTCGCCGGACGGCGGCGCACCTTCCGACACCACGGGGGCACCGCCGTCGGTGGCAACGATGGTCTCGGTGGCGACCGGCGGGCGCACGGGCGGCGGGCCCGAGCACGCGGCGAGCGCAAGCGATGCGAGCGATGCGAGCGACCCGAACGAAGGAAGCCTCACGTCGCACCTCGCAGACCGGCGATCGCCGAAGCGTAGCCCGCGGGCCCGCCGTTGAAGACCGCGCTCCCGGCGACGAGCACGCGCGCCCCGGCGGCGATGGCTTCGGGCGCGGTCTCCTTGGTGATGCCGCCGTCGATCTCGAGGTCGACGGGGCGGCCGCGCTGATCGATCATCGCGCGAATGGCTGCGACCTTGGGAAGGACGCTGCGGATGAACGACTGTCCGCCGAAGCCGGGGTTGACGCTCATCACGAGCACCTGATCGACCACGTCGATCACGTAGCGCAGCGTGTCCTCGCTGGTCGAAGGGTTGAGGACCACGCCCGCGCGCTTGCCGAGCGACTTGATGTGACAGAGCGTCCGATGGAGGTGCACGCACGCCTCGACGTGGATGGTGATGGTGGCCGCGCCGGCCTCCGCGAACGCATCGACGTACTTCTCGGGCTCGACGATCATGAGATGGACGTCGAGCGGCAGCTTCGTGACCTTGTGGAGCGCCTTCACGATGGGCGGCCCGAGCGTGATGTTGGGGACGAACCGTCCATCCATCACGTCGACATGGAGCCAGTCGGCGCCGGCCTTTTCGACGAGCGCGACCTCTTCCCCGAGCCGCGCGAAGTCCGCCGATAGGATGGATGGTGCGACGAGAATGCGGGGCGCGCTCGTGGCGGGTGGGCTCATCGGGAATGGCTTACCACCTTGCGCCCGGCGGGCATCTGCGAAAGGCTGCGATCGCATGCAGACGCGCAAGATCACCAAGGCCGACTTCGACCAGATCGTCGAGGTCATCGACCGTTGGTGGGGCGGGCCGATGGCGAACTTCGCCCACCCGATGTTCTTCTACGAGCTTGGCGACAACGCGCTCATCGTCGAGGAGGACAACCAGCTCGTCGGGTTTCTCCTCGGGTTCATCGTCTTCAAGGCGCCGAAGACCGGCTACGTGCACCTCGTGGGCATCCATCCCGACTTCCGCAGGAAGGGCGTGGGACGCATCCTCTACGAGACGTTCACCGAGCGCTGTCGCAGCCTGGGCTGCGAGCGCATGAAGGCC
>JAYTZB010001105.1:0-2087 GCA_043742085.1 Polyangiaceae bacterium | reverse complement strand
GAGACGTCGCTCGCGTTCATGCGCCGCTTGTTGCGCATGAAGTCCGGCAGCGGCCGCGCCTCGACCGTGGCCGACGACGATGCCGGGGCGGCGGGGCGGGCCTCCGCCGCCTCCGCAATGTCGGTCAATGTTCCTGACAGAGATAGAGGACGTTGTCGTCCGGATCGCGGAAGTGCGCCAGCGTCACCGGGCCGTCGTCCTTCGTGTCGAACGTCACGCCGCGGTTCTCGTAGATGGCGATGGCCTCGCGGATCGGCACCTTCGGATACAGCCCGACCGACGGCGCGAACGCGCCACGTCCCTCGGCCGCGCCACCTTCGTGGAGCGCGATCCGGAAGCCGTCGCCGGCGTCGATGACCGCCCAGCCGCCGCGTGAGGATGCCTCCTCGACGAGCTTCATACCGAGCGTCTCCACGTAGAAGCGCACCGCCCGGTCGACGTCACGCACGAACAGAGTCACGAGGCCCCCACGGATCATGACGTTCCCCTCCCGTTACGACAACCGCGTAAGGCTCAAGCCTGACCGTGACCGAGCTTCTTCTTCCCTTCCTGGAAGAGAATCTCCACGCGCAGCGCATCGACGTCGGTGACGACGCCCTTGCCGAACTTGCTGTGGAGGATGAGCTGGCCTTTCGTGAAGCGGTCAGCGAGCGCATAGGGCGTGAAGTCCGGGTCGGGCTTTCCCTCCGTCGCTTCTTCCCACGTCTTCTCGGGGGTGGCGGGCTTTGCCCAGAAGTCGGTCTCGCCCGGCTTCTCTTTTCCTGCGGTCTTCGACTTGGCGCGCTTCATCGACATGGCAAGGGCCTATCTACCATTGAAAACCGGCGCTCGCGGCCTGAAAGTGGGTCTCGTCGACATGCCAGCGAAGGCCACGAAAGCAGACGTGCACGCCCGGCTCGTGAAGGAGCTGGAGGCCCACGAATATCGTTATTACGTGCTCGACGACCCGGTCGTGACCGACGCCGAGTTCGACACGCTCATGCAGAAGCTGCGGGCGCTCGAGGCCGAGCACCCCGAGCTCGTCACCGCGGACTCGCCGACGCAGCGGGTCGGCGGAACAGCGCGACCGTTCATCACGAAGATCCGGCGGGAGCACCGGATGTTTTCGCTCGACAACGCCTACTCCGCCGAGGACATGCTCGAGTTCCATCGACGCCTCGTCGACGGTCTCCGCGACGGCGACGTCCCGTCCTTCACGGTGGAGCCGAAGCTCGACGGCGCGAGCATCGAGGTCGTCTACGACGGGGGCCGGTTGGTGCAGGCGACCACGCGCGGCGACGGCGCCGAGGGCGAGGAGATCACGCCCAACGTCCGCACCATACGCGGCATCCCATCGCGCATCGCCCACCCGGGCAAGCTCACGCTCCGCGGCGAGGTGCTCATCTATCGCAAGGACCTCGACGCCCTGAACACGGAGCGCGAGGCGGCAGGGCTCGAGCGCTTCATGAACCCACGCAATGCCGCTGCCGGCGCGGTACGCATGATGGACCCACGCGAGGTGGCGAAGCGCCCGCTGCGCGCGATCTTCTACCAGGCGGTGGAGGGCCCGACCGTGAAGCCGTCGCACGGCGAGACGCTGAAGTGGCTCGCCGAGCTCGGCCTCCCCACGCACCTGCGCGAGAAGGTGACGCCGTGGGAGGGCGTGATGGACGCCATCGCCGCCATCGACCGCGCGCGCGGCGAGTATCCCTTCGAGACCGACGGCGCGGTGGTGAAGGTCGACTCGTTCCATCACCAGGACGTGCTCGGCGCGACGTCGAAGTTCCCGAAGTGGGCGATCGCCTACAAATTCCCTGCCGAACGAGCGATCACGACCGTGCGATCGATCACCGTGCAGGTCGGTCGAACCGGCGCGCTCACGCCGGTCGCCAACATGGACCCGGTACCGCTCGGCGGCACCATCGTGTCGCGCGCGTCGCTCCACAATGCCGATCAGATCCGCGAGCTCGACGTCCGCGTCGGCGATCGCGTGTCGATCCAGAAGGCCGGCGAGATCATTCCCCAGGTGCTCGGCGTCGAAGCGCACTCGCGGCCGCCGGGCACCGCGCCGTTCGAGATGCCCGAGAATTGCCCGGTGTGTGGCACCA
>JAYTZB010001104.1:0-3874 GCA_043742085.1 Polyangiaceae bacterium | reverse complement strand
GGAGCGGACGTCTGCCTCGAGCTCGTCGGTGGCAACTACGTTCCGGAGAGCCTGCAGGCGCTCGCCGAGAAGGGGCGCCTCGTCCTCGTGGGGTTGCTCGCCGGCGCGTCGGCGGAGATCGATCTCGGTCGCGTGCTGCGCCGTCGCCTCCGCATGTTCGGCACCGTCCTTCGCGCGCGCCCGCTCGAGGAGAAGATCCTCGCCGCCCAGCTGCTCCAGCACCGCCTCGCGCCCCTCTTTGCTTCAGGCACGCTGAAGCCCGTCGTCGATCGCGTCATGCCTCTGGAAAAAGCCGCCGAAGCGCACTCCTACGTCGCGGCGAACGAGGGCTTCGGCAAGGTCGTGCTGACCACCTGATCGCGCGCTGCTCCCGCGCGCGATCAGTGATTGCGCGCGTGCTCGAGACAGAGCTGCCTCGGGACGCCGCCGCATTTCTCGCACGAGCAAACGCGGATGTCGGCCCCGTCCTCCTGCTTCTTGCCGCAGATGGCGCAGGTGCGGACGTCCTCTTCGCGCTCGGTCGGGCGTGGTCGCTGCTCGGCACGGCGCGCCGCCTGGCGCACCAGCATGCGCCGTCCCTTCGCGAGCTCGACGAGGTGCCCCGCGAAGAAGAGGAGGTAGTTCGCGAAGACGACCGCGATGGCGACGCGCGTGCTCGTCCCCCCGCGCACGAACTGGAAGACCGTGTACGCGGCGCTCAGGAGCGCGAGCCACTTCACCTTCACCGGCAAGACGAAGAAGAGCCGGATCTCGTACTCGGGGAAGATGGTGGCGAACGCGAAGAACAGCGAGAGGTTCAGATAGACGTTGGTCTGGAACGTCCCGGTGATGAAGCCCGCGGCCGCCGTGCCGACGGCACCGAGCAGGTAGTAGACGTTGAACTTGAGCGCGCCCCACTCCTGCTCGAGCGCGGTGCCCACCATCCACGTGAAATAGAGGGCCAGGAAGACCCAGATCTCGCTGCGGTTCGGGGGCAGGAAGAGGAACGTGACCAGCCGCCACGGCTGCACGAAGACGAGCTGCGGGATGAGATAGAGCTGGAACTCGAAGTCGGGCCGGATGCGGCAGAGCACGTACGTGATCGCCATCCCGCCCACGATGAACATCGTGAGACGCTCGATCGCGAGGCGAGCGAGGAACGTCCGTTCGAGTCGCGCGAGGAGCCGGTCCATGCGCGGGCAACCTTAGCGCGTCGTCAGTTGTTCGGCGCGCCGCACTTCAGCCAGGTATCGATCTTCGCGATGTCCGTGGGCTGGATCTGTCCGCCTTGCGGCATGTGCGTGCCGCAGAGCGTGGGCGGCCCCGCAGCGAGGTTGCACGAGATCGTCGACTGCGCGGGATCGATCGAGCACGGGTTGATGTACGCCTTGCCGTTGCTGAGCGTGAACGCCTGGAACTCCTGCCACATCGCGGGGCCGTCGCTCGGCTCGATGCGCGGGAGGTTGCGCGGGTTGGTTCCGCCGTGACAGTTGACGTCGCCGCATCCCGCCGTGCCGTAAATCGCCAGGACTTCCTTGGCGAAGCTCACGGTGCAGGTGCCCGCGTCCGCAAGAGCTCCGCCGGATGCCACGCACTTCGGCTTGGAGCCGATGCTCGCCGGGTCGGTCCCGCCTTCGGCCTGCACGTCGATGGTCGCGCCCGGGGGCCGCTGCCCGGCGAGCGCATTCGGGCCTCCGTAGTTGGGATCGCCCTTGCCGAGCTGGTAGTCGGTGGTGCACGCCGCGACGGCGAGGACCCCGCCCGAAAGACAGACGGCGGCGATCAGCGAAGGCCGGAAGCGCATGCCGTCATTCTGGCTCCAAGAGCGCGATATGGCCAGCAACGGATGCGTGCCGGGATCCCGAGCGCAGCCTTTGGATCGGTCACGATCCACCTCTATTTTAGGGCTGGAGCGTCCTTCGGCGCTCGCTATACTCCATGAGCATGCACCGCTCTCTCGTCGCTCTGGTCGCCGTCGCGCTGCTGTCCTTCGCCGCCGGTTGCGTGAAGGTCGCGCCCTACGAGCGCGGGATGCTCGCGCACCCCACGATGACGGCGGAAGAGATCTCGATCGGTCTCGACGGGCACGTCCGCGCCGTGTCGGAGGGCGCTGCGGGGGGCCTCGGCGGCGGTGGCGGCGGCTGCGGCTGTAACTGAGCTGCAAGCGAGCGCGCGCCGAGCGCGTCGAAAGCTGCGCGGTTCTGGAATAGTTCCGGTAGCGTTGTCGCGTGATCTTGCGCCCGCTCACGCGCGCACGTCTTCTCGCAGTCGTCTTCGGTTTCGCGCTCGTGCTGCTCTTGGGCAGCTACGCGAGACCAGTGCACGCTGCCGGCGAGGACGCTGCGGTGCACGACGCCGTGCAGCAGATCATGAGCGAGGATTACCCGGCGACGCTGGGCCCCGCGAAGAAGAAGCTGCAGGACCAGCTCGGTAACTGCCTGAAGAAGGGCTGCGGGCCGGCCGTGAAGGCCGAGGTCTACATCGCCCTCGGCATGGTGTCCTCGCAGCTCGGTCAGGCCGACGAGGCGAAGCAGGACTTCAAGAGCGCGTTCGCCGCCGATCCGAACGCCAAGCTACCGGCCAACGCGACGCCGGCCATGAAGGGCCAGTTCGACGACGCCACCGGCGCCAGCGCGGCGGCGGCGGCGGGCGGCGACGACGCCGAGCCGGCCCAGGGCGGAACCACCGCCGCGGGCATCAAGCTCATGATGGAGGCCCTCAAGGCCGACCAGGAAGGCCGTCTCGACGAGTGCATCGAGAAGGATAAGGCGGCGCTCAAGATCGAGGAGCAGCCGCGCACGCGCCTCCACCTCGCATCGTGCGAGAGCCGGAACGGCAAGCTCGTCGATGCGCTCAAGGATGCGCAGCGCGCCCTCGAGGTCGGCATCGGCAAGCGCGACGCCGGCGTCATGAAGGTCGCCCGCACGCGCGTGAAGGAGCTCCTCGACCGCATCCCGCACGTCACGTTCGTGCCCCCGCCGGGCGTCCAGGATCTCTCGGTAAAATTCGACGATCGGCCGGTTCCGCTCGACGCGCTCACGAAGAAGTTCAGCGTCGACCCGGGCAAGCACAAGGTGGTCGCCGAGGGCTCGGTCAACGGCTTCCCCGCGACGTTCGACGAGGAGTACGACGTCAAGGAGAAGGAATTCACCACCATCCGCATCACGCTGAAGCCGCCGGCGAACGACTACATCACGCCCGGCCAGATCAAGTGCATGCTCGCGGCGAAGAGCCAGGAGGACGTCCAGAAGTGCCTCCCGCAGAACCGTAAGAACATCGTCATCCGCGCGGCGATCGACCTCTCCGCGTACTCGGACACGAACTCGGTCGCCGTCTACACGCCGGGCATCAACGCGTCGGTCGCGTCGCCCACGGCCGGCTGGAACGTCGGCGGCAACTTCATCATCGACGCGGTGAGCGCTGCTTCGCCGGACATCGTCTCGACCGCGTCGCCGCCGTTCAAGGAGTTCCGCTACGGCGGAGGCTTCACCGGCGGCTACAAGCCCGGCCTCTACGGTGCGCAAGCCGCGTTCAGCGTCTCGTCGGCGCCCGACTACGTCTCGTACACGGGCGGCCTCCGCCTCACGGGCGACTTCAACGACAAGCTCATCACGCCGACCCTCGGCTACTCGTACAGCTATGACCGCATCGGTCGCGGCCCGAACAACTTCCAGCACAGCTTCAACCCGCTGAAGGGCGCGCTCGACACGCACGAGGTCGAGGCCGGCGTCACGTTCGTCATGTCGCCCACGACCATCTTGCTCGTGGGCGGTACGGCGCAGTTCGAGCGCGGCGATCAATCCCAGCCGTACCGTTACATCCCGATGTTCGACCCGGACACGGTCGCGCCCTTCGTCCCCAACGGCGCCACCGTCGACCTCGTCAATCGCACGCG
>JAYTZB010001103.1:0-2812 GCA_043742085.1 Polyangiaceae bacterium | reverse complement strand
GCCACCGGAGAGATCCGGCAGTACGGCCTCGACCTCGGCGCGACGGCCATGACCGCCAACAACCTCGTGAACCCGTTCAGCCTTACCGCGTTCGGGACGAGCTTCTACTGGACGGAGGGGGGGGCTGGTGCTGTCGCGCGTGGTGACGTGGGGAACGCGAGGCGCACGCAGCTCTTCGCCGAGAACGACGCCGAGGCCATCGCGGCCGATGTCGCGGGCGTGTACTGGACCGTTCCTTTGCAGAGCAAGATTCGCGGATCCGTAGGCGGCGCGCTGCCGATCACCCTCGCGGCGGGCGAGAAGGAGCCGCGCTCGATCGCCGCCGACGGCAAGTACGTCTACTGGACCACGGAGAACAACGAGCTCCGGCGCGCGGGCCATCTCGACAATGGCACGTCTTCGCTCTTCGCGAGCGGCTTCCTCGCGCTCACCGAGATGCACGTCCGCGCCGTCGCCGTGACGTCGCAGTACGTCGTGTGGCTCACTGCCGACGGCAAGGTCCTGCGCGCCTCCAGCAAGTGAGGCGCCTCAGACAGTCGTCACGGCAGCGGCGGTAGCATCTCGGGCGACGGCGCTGCGCCAAGCGGAGGCGTCGGCTCTGGCATGAGCGGAGATCCTGGCCTCGTGAGCGTCGCCTGCGCGTTCGGGCTCGTGGCCTGCCCGGCGCCGGGCACCCAGACGACGACGCGATCGCCGGCAGCCAGTGGCTCGGAGCGGCCCCGACGATTGATGCGCTCCATCAGGTTCGTCGTGACGCCGTGCTGCTTGCCGATCGACTCCAGCGTGTCGCCGGCCTTCGCGGTCACCACGAGGCGGCGGCGGCCCTTCTCGTCCCAGTGATGGAAGAAGTCGTCGGTGCCGGCGACCACGGTGCGGACGTCGCTCTCGCCGAGAACGACGGTGCGCGAGAGATCGCAGTCGCTCGGAGCGAAGACCTGCATGGTCATGCCCTCGACGAGACGCGCCGACGGATCGATGTCGTTCCAGCGGCGCAGCTCGTCGGGCGTGACCTTGAAGGTCGCGCAGACGTCGCGCACGGTGTCGCCCACCTGCACGCGATAGAACACGCGCTTGCGATCGGGGTAGACGAACATGTCCTGCGGCACCACGACGACCGGCTTCTCGCCGGTCTTCCGGGCATCGGACTGCCGATCACTGACCGTGGTGAGCGCCGACTCGGCGGTCTTCGGGACGAGGAGGATGGTTCCGCCACGAACCACCTCGCCGGGCGTGATGGCGTTGAGCTCGACGAGCTTCGAGACCGAGACCTTGCGCGCCTGGGCGATCTGCTCGAGCGTCTCGCCGAAGCGAACGACGTAGCGCTCCATCACGGGCTGCTCGCGCCTCGCCTTCGCCAGGTTCTGCGTGCAGCCGCTGGCCTTGCCAGCGGGGACTTTTACTGCCCAATCATCTTGCCCGACGGCGGTGCCAGACGGAGGCGTACGGGACGCGCGCAGCTCAGGGTTGAGCTGCTCGACCTCCTTGGTCGTGACGCCGCACGCCGTCGCGACGGTCGCGAGCGCGATGCCCGGACCGACGGGGACGTCCTCGCCCTCGAGCGGCGGGTCGACCGACACGTCCTGGTAGCCAAAGGCCGCGAGGTTCCGCGCGACGATCGCCGCGGCGAGGATCTTCGGCACGTAGAGCGTGGTCTCCCACGGGAACGAGCCCTCGAGCTTGGCGAGCGCCCAGTAGTCGTTGGTGTTGTAGCGACGAACCGCCGAGAGGACGCCGCCATAGCCCATGTTGTAGCCGGCCATCGCGAGGTCCCAGCTACCGAAGCGGCGATAGAGATCGGCGAGGAAGTCGGCCGCGGCCTCGGTCGAGGCGGGGAAGCTCATTCGCTGATCGACCCAGCGATCCTGCGACAGCCCGTAGATCTTGCCGGTGTCGGGCATGAACTGCCACAGACCCATGGCGCCGACCGGCGAGCGCGCGATCGGCTCGAAGCCGCTCTCGATCATGGCGAGCCACGTGAGGTCCTCGGGCAGGCCCTTCTTGCGGAACACCTTGCGGATCGACTCGCGGTAGCGACCCGAACGTCGGAGCCAGGTGGTCAGCGTCGAGCGCCCTCGCGGATCGTCCTTGAAGAACTCGAGGTACTTCACGACGCGCGCGTCCCAGCGGATCGGCAGATCCGGCATGTCGAGCTTCGACAGCCAGGTCATGTCCTTCACGCCGTCGTTCGCAGGCGGCGCGCTGGCGGGAGGCACCGGAGAGAGCCCGGAGGCATGGACGCGCGGGCGATCCTCGCTCGTCGCGACGGGGAACGGCAGCTCCTGCGGCCACTGCGAGCCGAGGCTCGGCGAGGCGGGAGGGAACAGCTCACGCTCGGCGGCATGCAGCGCGCGGAGCTCCGGCGTGTCGGCGCCGACCGACGTATCGTCGAGCGTCGGACCGCCCGCGACCTGACGGCGGACGTTCGTGTCCTGCGCGCGTCCCGCGCTCTTCGACGCGGTCGACGATGACGACGATCCATTCTTGGCGCCGGGCGCGGCGGAGCCGTGCGTGCTCTTCGCGGGCGGAGACGAGGACGCCGGTTTGCTCGCGGGCTTGCTGGTCGACGGCGCGGTCGTGGTGCTCGTCGTCGTCGTCGTCGTCGAAGGCGGTGCCGCCGATGCCGGCGCGCTCGGTCCGACGACGACGGCTGCAACCGTCACGGCAAAGGCGATCGGCAGGACGCTACGGCGACGGGGCCCCATGTAAGGAGCATGCCCACTTCGACAAGCGCGCGTCAAATTCGCACCGCTCGCGCGGGGCCGCTTGCTCGTCGCCCCGCGGGTCTACTTCCATAAGTGATCGGCGACGTCCA
>JAYTZB010001102.1:0-8015 GCA_043742085.1 Polyangiaceae bacterium | reverse complement strand
ATCATCGTCGGTTGCAAGATGGGCGGACGAAGCGCGCGCGCCGCGAAGGAGCTCGCCCTCGCGGGGTTCACGCGCGTCCTCGATCAGCGCGCGGGCTGGGACGGAGCGCGCGGCTCCTTCGGCGAGCTCACCGAGCCGGGATGGTCGCGCGCGGATCTCCCGACGGAGACCGGCACGCCCGCGGATCGCTCGTACGAAGCCGTGCGTGCTCGCTGATCAGCGCGGAGCGGACTTCGCCGGAGCGGGCGCGTTCGGCGCGTTCGGCGCGGCAGTCACCAGCGCCGGAGGCGATTTTTCCGCGTCCTCGGCGGCCTGCTTCTCGCGCCACGCCAGGAACCCGACGAGGCCCACCATCAAGCATACGCCCACGATGATGCCCGCGAGGAGCGCGGTCTTCGCGTTCATGCCCGGGCTCGGCATCTCGTCGGGGAGCTCGTCGATCGCCGATGGGTCGGCCACCTTCATTGCATACTGCACGCGATCTTCGGACTTCGTCGCGACCTTGACCACGCCGAGACCGCAGACCTTCGCCAGCGACTCGCTCATCTCCTCGACGGTCTGGAAGCGCTTCGCCGGCTCGCGATGACACGCGCGGTGGAACCAGGCGTCGAGGCCCTCGGGCGCGTCCGGATTCCACTTCGTCGGTGACGGCAGCGGCTCCACGCAGACCTTGAGGACGATGTCGCCGAGCACCTCGCCCTCGAACGGGATGCGGGCGGTGAACGCCGCATACGTGCACGCGCCCAGCGACCAGATGTCGGTGAGCGGGCTGGGCGTCCCGCCGATGGTGAGCTGCTCCGGGCTCATGAAGTTCGGCGTGCCGATGACCGAGCCGTCCTGCGTCGGGCCCTTCAGGCCCTTGGCACCCACGCGCTCGACGTCGAGCATCTTCGCGATCCCGAAGTCGACGAGCTTGACGACGTACGGGAGACCGTCGGTCTCGTCCGGCTCGACGTTGGTGGCGAGGAAGATGTTGTCCGGCTTCAGATCGCGATGAACGATGTTGGCGGCGTGGGCCTTCGCGAGCGCGCGTGCCGCCTGGCGAATGACCTTCGCGGACTCGTCGCCCGGGAACGGCCCACGTCGGATGAGCGCCTCGGAGAGCGACTCGCCCTCGAGGTACTCCATCACGATGTACGGGAGCCCGGCATCGGTGACGCCGTAGTCGTAGACCTTCACGGCGTGCTTCGAATCGACGCTCGCGGCAGCACGCGCCTCGATCTCGAAGCGTCGGCGCGCATCGGCGCGCTCCGCGAACTGCGGTCGGATGAACTTGATGGCGACGCGGGTGCCGAGCCCCTCGTGGTGCCCGAGCCAGACCGTGCCCATGCCGCCCGATCCGATGACGTGGCCGACCTTGTACTTTCCCCCGACGACCTGTCCCCCGAAGGACTCCTCCGGTGACAGCTCGGGCTCGTCGGCCTGGGGCTGAGACATCTCGACGGTGAGCCTACCGCAGTTCCCTCGCCCGAGGCCACGCGGGCGATTGCGGTATGCTGCGCCGCGATGAGCTTTCGTCGCAACGCCCGGGCCCAGGGCACCTTCGCCGTCCTCGCCGTCTTCGCCCTCGCCACCGGTTGCGACAAGGACGAGGCAAAGCCGTCGGCATCGTCCACGGCCAGCACCGCGACGACGGCGCCCGCGGCGACGGCCTCGGCCGCAACACCGGTTACCACGGCAACGCCGGGCAAGCCCCAGCTCGCGGTCGACGACACGGCTGCGTTCGTGGCCGGCGAGCGTGTCGAGCTCGCCGCCGATCCGAAGGGCCACATCAACGGCGCGCTGGCCGGCAAGACCGTCGAAGGCGAGACGCTCGTGCTCAATGCCGCGCGCGATGCCAAGCTCCCGAAGGTCGCGGCGGTCTTCGCGGCGCTCCTCTCGAGGAAGGCGAAGGCGGTGGAGGTCCACACGCCGCTCCGCGATCGCTCGAGCGCCGACATCGTGTTCGTCCTCGACGCGAAGCCCGAGGGTTGCAGCACCGTCGGTTACATCGCGAAGGACAGCGCCATCGCGACCTGGCCGGCGTCCGGCGCGACCGCCGAGCGCTTCACGCACGGGATGGCGGGTCCCGATCTGACGCGCGGCTCGGAAGGGATCCGGAAGCGCGTGCTCGCATGCGACGCGCCTGCCTGGTTCGCGGCCGCCGACGACAACGTGACGTGGGGCCTCGTCTTCGATCTCGTGATCGCCGTCATGCGCCCCGACGATGCGGGGCTTCCCAAGGCACGCTCGGTCGCGCTCCTCATCAAGACGCCCGTGCCCGGTCGCAAGGTCGACGCCGAGTAGACCGCGTCGGGGAGCGTGCTCAGCCGACGATCGGCAGCACCATCAGCGCCACCGAGCACGCGAAGCTGATCGTCCAGACGAGCGAGCGCAGCGGCGCGACGCCGGCGAGGTACGCCACGGCGTAGAGCGTGCGCGCGACGCAATACGCGATCGCGAAGATGGCCGCCCAGTGCGGGCTGGCGCCGCTCACCTGCGTCGCGAGCACCCCCGCCGCGAAGGCCGGGAACGACTCGAAGCCGTTGGCGTGCGCCGCGGCAGCACGGCGTCCCCAGCCGGTGAGCCGCGCCTGCTGATCGCGCGGGCTCTTGTTGTCGTAGCCCTCGGGCTGCTTCGCCATCGCCATGGAGAGCGGGATCTTCGGGAGGAAGACCAGCGCGAAGCCGATCGGGAGACAGAGGAGAGGAATGGTCGTCATGATGCCTTGCTCCGCTGCCAGCCTCGCATGCCGCCCGTGATAACGTGCTTCGAATGCGCGTTCGCGAGCTGTCCGCCGCTGTCTCCGCTTCGGTCCTCGTCGCTGCCGCTGCCCTCGGGGCCGCCGTCGCCTGCAGCAGCAGCACGAGCAACGATGCGCCCGCGACACCCGGCACCGCCGAAGGCGGCGGCACCACCGACGCGCCGTCGGAGTCCGCGGCCGAGGCGGCAACGGTCAGCGGCCCCGCGCAGAAGGGACGCATCATCGACGCCCTCGGCAAGACGGGCGTCGCGTCCGCCGTCGTGACCATCGCGGGGCAGACGGCGACCACCGGCGACGACGGCGCCTACGTCATCGCGATCCCGAAGAACGTTCCTTACTCCATGACGGTGACCGCGCCCGATCACATCAAGCTCGACGAGCAGGAGTGGATCGTGAAGACCGACCTCGTCGATCGCGGCGACACGTCGCTCCTCGCGACGAGCACCGCCTCGTTCCTCCAGAGCCTGCTGCCGCCGCGCGACGCCGCGAAGGGCCTCCTCGCGGTGCGCATCTATCCGGTTGCGCCGTGCACCAGCGAGCAAGGCGCGACGCTGGCGCTCGATCCGCCCGGCACCTCGAAGGTCACGTATTTCAAGGGCACGCTGCCCGACAAGAGCGCGACGTCGGCTACCAAGGGCGAGAACTTCTCGGCGGTCTTCACCGACGTCGACACCGGCGTCCCGCTGAAGGTGACGGTTACCTCGCTCGACTGCGAGCAGGTCGCGTTCCCGATCGAATATCTGGGCGTGACGCTGACCGGCCAGCAGAAGGCGGAGCCGGGCGACGTCATCTCGTACATCCGCGTGTTCATCGGGCCCAAGAAGATCGCCGACGCCGGCACCGACTGAGCGGCCTCCGCGGACCGACGCATTTTCTCCGTCACAGCTCTCACGGGGCTGCGTTGTAGGGGCACACCTCGACGGCCTCGACGCCAACCGGAGATTGCCCCCATGAAGACCATCCTCTCTCTCGCCGCCCTCTCGCTCTCCTTCTCGCTCGCAGCGTGTGCAGGGTCCACGGCGAACGATGCGGCGCTCGGCTCGAGCGCATCGCCGTCGACGGCAGGGCCCGCGGAGCCGGCTGCCGACCTCGCGGGCACGTGGACGTTCGTGCTCGCCGCCTCCGACGTGGCCGCGCCGCTCCGCGAGCGCTGCGCGCAGAGCAGCAACGACGACGCCGCGAAGGCCAAGGCGTGCTGGTCGGAAATCACCGCCCAGGCGGCGATGGAGAAGATCCGCTTCGCGATGGACCCGTCAGGCCGCACCGTGTGGACGTCGTTCGAGAGCGACGGCAAGAAGGAGAGCGTCTACGTCGAGGTGCCCGTCGAGCTCGCGGCCGACGGACCGGGTCACGTCCTCGCGAAGGTCTCCGGCGCCCCGAAGGGCGAGCACGCGGCGCAGTTCGCCAAGGCGAGCATCAACGTCATGCGCATCGAGGTGGTCGACGGACGGACCATCGCCATGACCGACCCGAAGAAGGGTCGCCTCGTCTACGCGAAGGAGTGAGAGAATCGCTCGGTGCGCGCGGTCATCTTCGACATGGACGGGCTGCTCGTGGACTCCGAGCCGCTGTGGGTGCGGGCCGAGATCGAGATCTTCGGTGAGGTCGGCGTGGTCCTCGGCGAAGCGGACTGCGCGCTCACGAAGGGGCTCCGCACGGACGACGTGATCGCGTACTGGCACACGCGCCGTCCGTGGGACAAGCGCTCGCCGGCCGAGGTCGAGGCCCGGCTCATCGCGCGCGTGGCGGCGCTGGTGCTCGCCGAGGGACGCGCGCTCCCTGGCGTCGCGCAGGCCCTTGCCGTGGCTCGCGAAGGAGGACGGCGGCTCGCCCTCGCCTCCTCCTCGCCGCGCGTGATCATCGAAGCGACGCTGGAGCGCCTCGGGCTCGCCGACGCGTTCGACGTGGTGCAATCCGCGCAGACCGAGCCGCTGGGGAAGCCGCATCCCGGGATCTTCCTGACCACCGCCGCGCTGCTCGACGTGCCGCCCGTCGAGTGCATCGTGCTCGAGGACTCGCTCACCGGCGTGATCGCCGCGAAGGCGGCGCGCATGGCCTGCATCGCGGTGCCGTTCGATCACCCGGGGCACGACGCGCGCTTCGCGATCGCCGACACGGTCATCGGCTCGCTCGTGGACGTGACGCCGGAGCTGCTCACGACGCTCGCCTCGAAGGGCTGAGCGCCCGGCTGAGCGTCCGCGTCAGCGGCGGAGGAAGACCACCACCGACTGCGCCACCATGCGATCGAGGACGCGCAACGTCTCGAGCTCGGGCAAGCCGGTCACGTCGATGATGGTCTCGAGCGGCAAGAGGCCGTCGACGAAACCGAGCACGTAGGCGGTCCTGGGATCCTCGAGCAGGGCGCCGAGCTGCGCCAGCTCCCTCGCCAGCGAAGGGACGCGCGTCAGCGGAGCGAGACGCGAGCTCAGGATCGCGACCTGCTCGCTCTCATCGAGGCTCTCGAGATCTTCTTCGCCGGTATCGATCTCCACCGATGAGTCGCGCGGATTGCGCCCTCCATCGAGCAGCGGGCCCGGCACCGTCGACATCGGACGGCGCGGCGGAGGCATGATGCTCGGAAGCGACTGGAGGCGCGCGTGCTCGAGCGCCGTCTCGTCGGTGAGCGTCGGCATGCGCTCGCGCACCTCGGATTCCTCGGCATACTGCGATGGATCGTACTGAGGAATGATCGTCGGAATGGGCACGGGATTGATGCCCGACTCGACGCCCGCCGGCTCCGCGCTGCCGTGGCTCGTCGGGTCATCGAGCTCGAGGAGCCCGCTCTTCTTTGCTTCGCGCGGCCCGTCGCCCACGCTGCAAGTACATCAGCGATGCCGTCACTCGTCCAGGTCGGTACGAACCCCACCCGGAGCGGTGATATCGCCTGCGCCCGCCGGACCGCCCGGTCGTGTGCTCGCACGCGCGAGGGGATTCGGAGGATCCATCGGCTTGCCGGCGGCATCGCGCCAGCTCGACGGCGCAAAGAAGAGCTGCCCGTCGACCTCGCGGCGAACGATCACCCAGCGCGCGCGCTTCGCGCCGTCCGGCGGAGCCACCCAGGCGCCCGCGGACCAGCGGTAGCGATCGCCTCCCCACTCCCAGCTGCCGTCTGCCCACACGAGCGCCTTGAAGGTCGCATGGGCGGGTCGCAAAGGAACGATCTCGACGGGCGGCGGCTGCGGAGTGAACGGCACGGGGACGTAGTCCTCGGCGCGCACCTGCACGTAGCTGGGCCCCGGCACGTTGCCAGCCGCGCACGCTGCGGCACCGAGGCCGAACGCCACGATGATCCCGGCGGCGGCGATGGTATCGTGCGCGCGATGTCCGTGACCGGCGGCGACAGACCTCAACGGGTCCTCATCGCTGGCCTCGTGCTGCTCGCTGCATCCACCGGATGCTATCGCGTCCCGGAGGGACAGAGCGCGATCTCCACCGTCACCGTCGAGGGCGCTCGCGACGTCGACACCGACGACGTCCTCGACCACATCACGACGCGCGAGAGCTCGCGCTTCCTGGGCATCACCTACGGCCACGAGGTGTTCGATCGCTATGCGCTGCGGCGCGACCTCTCGCGCATCGAGCGTTACATGCACGCACGCGGCTACTACGACGCCGTGGTCCGCGTCGCGCGCGTGGTCCCCGACGACGACAAGGTGCGCGTCAGCATCGAGGTCGCGGAAGGCCGGCTCACCACCGTCGAGTCGACCTCGGTCATCGGAGACGAGACCGTCGAGGCCTCCGCGCGCGTGAAATTGCGGGCCGCGATAGGCGCGGTCTTGCCCAAGGGCGCGCCCCTCGACGAGGACCAGCTCGGCGAGGCGGACAAGGCCGCGCTGAAGGCGCTCACGTCGCGAGGTCATGCCGGCGCCCACGTGGAGCGTCACGTCGAGGTCGATCTCGCCACCGCGACCGCGCGCATCACCTTCACGGTCACGCCCGGCCCCGTGGTCCGCATCGGGACCATCACGTGGAAGGGCCTCGGCGAGCTGCCCGAGGACAAGCTGCGTCGCCTCTTCGTGATCAAGGAGGGCGACCTCTACTCGAGCGACGACGTCGACGAGGCCCGTCAGGCACTTCTCGACCTCGGCGTCTTCGCCTCGGTCGAGATCGCGCTCGACACGAAGGACATCGAGACCACGCACATCGCGCCGGTCACCGTGTCGTGCGAGGTGTCGAAGCTCCGCGCATTTCTCGCCGGCGGCGGCTTCGAGTTCGACTCGCTGAAGACCGACGCGCACCTCCTCGTGGGCCTCCAGAGCTCGAACTTCTTCGGCGGCCTGCGGCGCCTCGACGTGCGCTGGAAGCCGGGCGTCGTGCTCTATCCCACGCGGTTTCCCGAGATCCAGGCGCCGAAGCAGCTCCTCCCCGAATCGCAGATCAACCTGACGCTGCGTCAGCCCGCGTTCATCGAGAGCCGCACCACCGGGCTGACACGTGCAGACTACAACATCTACCCGGTGCTCCTACCCGGCAGCACCACGCAGGCCGTGCTGGGCTATCACGAGGTGCGTGGCACAGTCGGTGTAGAGCGCACGTTCCTCGGGCATCTCTACGTCAGCCCGCAGTACGGCGCGCAGGTGAACGTCCCCTTCGACTACATCGGCAAGACGCCCGACGCGCTCACGCTGTTCATCTCGTATCTCGACGTCTTCGCCTACCTGGATTTCCGGGACGATCCCATCCACACGCGGAAGGGCATCTACATCGCGAACCAGGTGCAGGTGGCCGGCGGCCCGCTCCAGGGCGATGCGAGCGACATCCGCGTGCAGCCCGAGCTTCGCCTCTACGTGCCGCTCTCGAAGAAGCGCTTCGTCTTCGCGACACGCGGATCGGTCGGGTCGCTCTTCCCGTTCGACTACGGCAAGTACGCCGAGGTCAACTTCCGCAATCCTGGCCCCTCGCGCGTCGAGGGCAGCGCCCGCGACTACCAGATCCTCTTCTTTCGTGGCTTCTATGCCGGCGGTCCGGTGTCGAACCGCGGCTACCCATTGCGTGGAATCGGCCCCTACGACGTCATTCCGTACTTGAGCCCCGCGGGCCAGTCGATCAGCGCCTCGGGCTGCAACCCCAACGACAAGGGCTGCAGCCTGCCGACGGGCGGGCGCACGCTCTGGGAGCTCAGCGCCGAGGTGCGCATCAACGTGCAGGGCCCATTCTCGACGGCGGTCTTCTGCGACGCTGCAGACGTGTCGCCGTTCACGCTCGACGTGCGTCTCGATCGACCGCACCTCTCGTGCGGCGCCGGCGCGCGCTACGACACGCCGGTCGGCCC
>JAYTZB010001101.1:0-1926 GCA_043742085.1 Polyangiaceae bacterium | reverse complement strand
GGCGAAGGCGACGCAAGCCACCCGCTCGGGACAGGTCTTCGACGACGCGGCCACCGGGCAGGGGCTGCTCAACTTCTTCGTGCGCGGCGTCGCGTGCGGTGCGCTCGGCGACGACGACGTGCGGGCGACCAGCCTCTCGCTCGACGAGCTGCGCGCACGTTCCTTCACGCGCATCGTCGCGGCGCGGAGCGTCCCTTGAGCGGAGCCACCACGGCCGGCGGTCCGGAGGGTGGTCCGGAGGCGAAGGCTCGCCGAGCTCGATCGGCGCAAGAAGAGGCCGACCATCTCCTGGCCCTCTATGGCTCCGACACCGCGAAGATCCTCGACATCGTCCAGGACCAGCTCACCAATCTCTCCAGCCGCGCGCAGACGCTGCTGCAGCTCGCCGGTCTCACCATCACGGTCACCGGCTTCAGCGGAACCAGCATCGCGCGGACGGGACCGCTCGCCGCGTGGCTGGTGGTGTCGGGCCTCGTGGTCGTGCTCATCGCGGCGTCGCTGTCGATGGGCGGCATCCTCCGCATCCGCTGGATGACGCAGCTCGCACCGACCTCGCTGCGCGAGACCATCATCTACGCGATCGAGATGCGCGACCGGAAGACGCGCATCTTCGGGCGCTCGCTCGCGCTGTTGATCGTCGGGCTCGCGCTCTACATAGGGAGCGTCTCGCTGTTGCTGGTCGGCAACGTCCCGCGCTGACCGGCGCGGCACGGCTGCTACCATCGCTCCATGGTCGTCCTCGTCCGCTCCTTCAGCGTGCTGCTGCTCGGCATCGTCGTGGGCGCCGCCTCGGGCTGCGGACCGAAGGGCGGACCATCGCGAGGGCCCGGCGATCCCGGAGGCGGAGATCCCGGCGACGACGGACAGGTCCAGCAGGAGGTCATCCGCGAGCGCATGCCCGACGGATCGATCCGCACGACGACCATCACGAAGCGCAAGGTGGCGGCGCCGACGCCGCCCGCTCGACCGGCCGATCCCTGGCCTGGCGATCCGCTGGCCCGCTACAACGTCGAGCAGGTGAACGTGTACCGCGCGCGCGGCGGGCTCCCTCCCCTCCTCTATGATGCGCGTCTCAGCTCGTTCGCGACCGCCGGCTCGCAGCGCCTCGCACGCGACCACGTCCCGCATGCGAACTTCGCGGAGAACGCGGCGGGACAGCACTTCGGCTCGCGCAGCGCCGAGAACCAGGGCGATCCGGGCGGTGTCCCGCCGATGGATGCCGACCCGCGCCGGAACGGCACGCGGCAGGTCGACATCATGCTCAAGCTCATGATGGATGAGGGCCCAGGGGGCGGGCACTACGACAACATCATGAGCCCGAAGCTCCGCCGCATCGGCGTCGGGATCGTCTACGTGAACAACCGTTTCTTCATGACGAACGACTTCTCGGACTGACCGCGATCCCCGGATTAGCCGCGCAATTTCAGCCGATCCGCTCGGTCGTGATACGTCTTTCCTGGGATATGGCGGAGGCTCGCGAAGCATCGTCGCGGTGGATCGGCACGGTCCTGCACGACAAGTGGCACATCGACGCGAAGATCGCGCGCGGTGGCGTGGCCACCGTCTATCGCGCGACGCATCGGCAGGGTCAGGTCGCGGCCATCAAGATCATGCATCCCGAGTATGCGCGGAACGAAGAGGTGCGGAAGCGCTTCCTACGTGAGGGCTACGCCGCCAACAAGGTCGGGCATCGTGGCGTGGTCCGCGTGCTCGACGATGACGTCACCTCCGACGGCTCGGCGTACATCGTCATGGAGCTCCTTCACCGCGGCGAGCTCCTCGAGGACAGGCGCGAGCGGCTCGGCGGTCGGCTCGGCATCTCCGAATCGGTCGAGGTCTGCCACCAGGTGCTCGACGTGCTCGCGGTCGCGCACGAGAAGGGCATCATCCATCGCGACATCAAGCCGGAGAACATCTTCGTGCTCG
>JAYTZB010001100.1:0-2997 GCA_043742085.1 Polyangiaceae bacterium | reverse complement strand
TATTCCTGGCGTGGCTCGATGGCAGCGGGAACTACGTCGCCAGTAGCGCGTTCGGGTCGTCGGGTGACGAGTCACCGGTCAGTATCGGCGTCGACGGCGCAGGGAACATCTTGCTGGCCGGCTCGTTCGACGAGGCCATCGACTTCGGCGCCGGCAAGGTCCGCGGCTCCGGCGCGATGAACATGTTCGTCGCACGCCTCGCGCGCTGACCGCGGCGGGGCCGGAGCGGTCAGAGCGACTGGCGGCCTGCCAGTGCGCGGCCCATCGTGATCGGGTCGGCGTACTCGAGATCGCCGCCGTGCGGAACGCCGCTCGCGATGCGCGTCATCGCCACGCCGAGCGGCGCGAGCTCACGCTTGAGCAGCAGCGCGGTGGCCTCGCCGTCGACGCTCGGCGGCGTGGCCACGATGATCTCGGTCACGCCGTCGGCCTTGATCTGCGCGACGAGCCGCGGCACCGGGAGCTGCTCGGGACCGATGCCCTCGAGCGGTGACAGGAGACGACCCAGCACGAAGTAGCGTCCGCGCATGGCGCCGGTGCGCTCGATCGCCATGAGATCATGGACGCGTCCCACCACGCAGAGCACGCGCGGATCGCGCTTCTGATCCTGGCAGATGTCGCACGTCACGAGGTCGCCGGAGCGCGCGTCCTTCGGCACCTCGGCGACGTTCCCGCAGCGGTCGCACGGGCGCAGCTCGTCGTGGAGCGTCGAGAGCTCCAGACCGAGGTCCTTCGCGATCTGCGGATCCGCGGTGAGGAGATGAAGGACGTAGCGCTGCGCGGTCTTCTCGCCGACGCCGGGAAGGCGCGAGAGCAGCGAGACGAGACGGCGGATCTTCGGTGAATGCTGCACGCGTACCGGTCAGATCATGCCCGGGATCTTGGCTCCGCCCGTGACCTTCGCAAGCTCGGCTTCCATGTCCTTCTCGGCCTGCGCGAGCGCGGTGTTGATCGCGGCGCATGCGCTGTCGAGCGCGAGCTCCATGCCCTCGGACTTCAGGAATTCGGGGTCGATCTCGATCCGTGAGACCTTGCCGGCGAGCGTGACGGTGGCCTTCACCTTGTCACCGACGGCGCTGGCGGAGACCTCCTTGTCGCCGCACTCCTTCTTGACCTGCTCGATCTTGCGCTGCATCCGCGCCGCCTGGCGCATCAGCTCGTTCATACCGCCGTTGAATTGACCCATGACTCATTCCTCCTGAGCGGGAAGCCGGATGTCCTTGAGCTCCGCATCGAGGAGGGCGATCGCCTTCTGTACGAGCGGATGCTTTTCCACGAGAGCGCGCGCTTCGAGATGCGCGGCCTTCCTTTTCGCAGCGTCGAGCGAGGCGACGCTCGCGCCCTTGCTGCCGTGCGCCGACATGTCGAAGACGACCTCGGGCGGCGCCATCCCTCCGAAGTACGCATGCGCGGTCGCGGCGAGGACGGTACGCGCGTCGCTCTCCTCCGTGCGGCCCTCCTCGAACGAGCCGGGCTCGAAGCCGAGGATGATGCGGTCACGCGTCACCATGTTGGGCGCCGCGAGCTCGAGCGTCGCGGCGATGGCGGGCCTGGTCGGCTTGATGCGCGCGAGCAGCGCGCGCCAGGTCTCGACGCGATCGGTGCTCGGAGGCGATGGCGCGGGCTGCGGCGGCTGCGAAGGCGAAGGCGAAGGCGAAGGCGCGGACGGGGTGACGGCGCTCGCGGGGATGGGCGTCGGCTCGGGGGCCGCGGACGAGACGTCGATCTCGGGATCCTCGGCGAGTGCGAGTGCTCCGCTCGTGTGCGGCTGGCTCACGAGCCGCGCAGCCGATGCCGGTGGCGGGGGAGCGACACGCGCGGTCGCCAGCGGCATCGGTGCGGCCGGTGCGGAGAACGCGGTCGCCTGCGCCTGGGGCGCGGCGAACGCGCTCGCGTGGGCTTGGGCTTGGGCCGACGGCTCGCGGCCTCGTCCGCCCGATCCCGATCCCGAGGGGCCGGAGCCAGAGCCGGACCCGGCGCCGGAGCCACCACCGCGCGTCGGCGGCGGCGCGCCCGTCGCGAGACGCTTCTCGAGATCCCCGAGGCGAGCGAGGAGATCATCGAGCGGCAGGAGCGCGGGTCGACGCGCGAGGCGCACGAGCGTCATCTCGAGGGCGGAGCGGACCTGACCGCTCTTCACGATCTCGTCGAAGCCGCGCGAGAGCCCGGAAAAGAGCCTCGTCAGGTCGTCCGTGTCGCTCTTCTGCGCCAGCGTGATGACGTCCGCGACCTCCTCGTCGGCGAGGTCGAGCAGCTCACGCGCTTGGGCTTCGGTGCAGACCTTCGCGACCACGACGTTGCGCACGTGGTGGAGGAGATCGCGACAGAGATGCACGAGGTCGAAGCCCTGGCGTGCGACGGCGTCCAGGACCTCGAGCGTGGTGGGCGCGTCGCCGCCGAGGATGGCGCCCGTGAGCTTCGTGAGGATCTCGCGATCGGCGACGCCGAGCACGCGCGCCACGTCCTCCGCGGAGATCTTGGTGCTGCCGTAGGCGATGACCTGATCGAGCAGGCTCATCGCGTCGCGCATCGACCCGGCGGCCTCGCGAGCGAGGATCGAGACGGCGCTGTCGTCGGCCTTCAGCTCTTCACGGCCGAGCACGTCCTTGAGACGCGCGCCGATCTGCTTGGCGCTCACGAGCTTGAAGTCGTAGCGCTGGCAGCGGCTGAGGATGGTGACGGGGACCTTGTGGACCTCGGTGGTCGCGAAGATGAACTTCACGTGCGGCGGCGGCTCTTCGAGCGTCTTCAGGAACGCGTTCCACGCCGCGTTCGAGAGCATGTGGACCTCGTCCACGATGTAAATCTTGAAGCGATCGCGGGCGGGCCGGAACGCGAGGCCCTCCTGGAGGCGGCGCACCTCGTCGACGCCGTTGTAGCTGGCGGCGTCGATCTCCTGGACGTCCATGTCGACGCCGGCGGCGATCTCGGTGCACGCCGCGCACGTCTGGCAGGGCGTGGCGGTCGGTCCCGTCGCGGGGTTGCCGTTCTTGGCGT